>NZ_JBSFHA010000010.1:100002-180329 GCF_053596855.1 Streptomyces sp. NPDC001617 | reverse complement strand
CGTGCACGACGTGTTCGAGCCGGACCAGGTGTTCCGGATCGACCACTACCTGGGCAAGGAGACCGTCCAGAACATCCTGGCGCTCCGCTTCGCCAACCAGATGTACGAGCCCATCTGGAACCGGTCGTACGTCGACCACGTCCAGATCACGATGGCCGAGGACATCGGCATCGGGGGCCGTGCCGGGTACTACGACGGCATCGGCGCCGCCCGTGACGTCATCCAGAACCATCTGCTCCAGCTGATGGCGCTGACCGCCATGGAGGAGCCGGCCGCGTTCGACGCCGAGTCGCTGCTCACCGAGAAGCTGAAGGTCCTCAGGGCCGTAAAGCTGCCGGAGGACCTCGGCGCCCACACGGTGCGCGGGCAGTACGCGGGCGCCTGGCAGGGCGGCGAGCAGGTGCTCGGCTATCTGGAGGAGGACGGCATCGACCCGGCCTCCACGACGGACACGTACGCCGCCATCAAGGTGAACGTCGACAACCGGCGCTGGGCGGGCGTGCCCTTCTACCTGCGCACCGGCAAGCGGCTCGGCCGCCGGGTCACCGAGATCGCCGTCGTCTTCCAGACGGCCCCGCACTCCCCCTTCGACTCCATGGCCACCGAGGAGCTGGGCAAGAACGCCATCGTCATCCGCGTCCAGCCGGACGAGGGCATGACGGTCCGGTTCGGGTCCAAGGTGCCGGGCACCTCGATGGAGATCCGGGACGTCACGATGGACTTCGCGTACGGCGAGTCCTTCACGGAGTCCAGCCCGGAGGCGTACGAGCGCCTCATCCTGGATGTGCTGCTCGGCGACGCCAACCTTTTCCCCCGTCACCAGGAAGTGGAAGAGTCCTGGAAGATCCTCGACCCGATCGAGGAGTACTGGGCGCAGAACGGCAAGCCGGCGCAGTACGCCTCGGGTACCTGGGGACCCGAGGAAGCCGACGAGATGCTCGCACGAGACGGACGGAGCTGGCGCAGGCCATGAAGATCGACCTGACCGACACCACGGCAAGCAAGATCAACAAGGCGCTGGTGCAGGGTCGCCGCGCCATCGGCACCCCCGCCGTGGGCATGGTCCTGACGATGGTCATCGTCACGGACGAGGAGAACGCCTACGACGCGATCAAGGCGGCCGAGGAAGCCTCACACGAGCACCCCTCGCGCACCCTGGTCGTCATCAAGCGGCACGCCCGCACCCCGCGCGACCGCATGGCGTCCAAGCTGGACGCCGAGGTCCGGGTGGGCGCCGACGCCGGCACCGGCGAGACCGTCGTCCTGCGCACCTACGGCGAGGTGTCCGACCACGCCGACTCGGTCGTCCTGCCGCTGCTGCTGCCGGACGCGCCGGTCGTGGTGTGGTGGCCGGTGGACGCGCCCGAGGTGCCGTCGAAGGACCCGTTGGGCGCGCTGGCGCAGCGCAGGATCACCGACCTGTACGCCGTCGAGAACCCGATCCAGGCCCTGGAGACCCGGGTGCGTTCCTACGCGCCCGGCGACACGGACCTCGCCTGGACCCGGCTGACGCCGTGGCGTTCGATGCTGGCCGCCGCGCTCGACCAGGCCCGCACCCAGATCGTCTCGGGGGCCGTGGAGGCCGAGGCCGAGAACCCGGCCGCCGAGCTGCTGGCGCGCTGGCTGGAGGCGCGGCTGAACGTGAAGATCGACCGGGTCGTCACCGCCGGTCCGGTCGTCACCGCGGTGCGCCTGGGCACGGCCGACGGGGAGATCGTCATCGACCGCCCCGAGGGCCCGCTGGCCACGCTCTCCCTGCCGGGCCAGCCCTCGCGCACCCTCGCGCTGAAGGTCCGCACCACCTCCGAACTCATCGCCGAGGAGCTCCGCCGCCTCGACGCCGACGAGATGTACGCCGTCGCCCTGCGCGGCGAGGGCACCAAGGAGACCGTCTCTCATGTCTGACTCCCCCAAGCTCACCCATCGCCCCCAGTGGACGGCGTTGGCGGAGCACCGCGAGGCCGTGCTGCAACGGCCGCGGCTGCGTGAGCTGTTCGCGGCGGACCCCTCCCGCGCCGAGCGGTACGTCGTACGCGTGGGCGATCTGCGCATCGACTACTCCAAGCACCTGATCAACGACGAGACCCTCGCCCTGCTGCGGGAACTCGCCACCGCCACCGATGTGTTCGGACTGCGCGACGCCATGTTCCGCGGTGAGAAGATCAACATCACCGAGGACCGGGCGGTGCTGCACACCGCGCTGCGGGCGCCCCGGGACGCGGTGGTCGAGGTCGACGGCGAGAACGTCGTGCCGGACGTGCACGCCGTTCTCGACAAGATGAGCGACTTCGCGCACCGGGTCCGCTCCGGCGAGTGGACCGGCCACACCGGCCGGCGCATCAGGAACGTCGTCAACATCGGCATCGGCGGCTCGGACCTCGGTCCGGCGATGGCGTACGAGGCGCTGCGCACCTTCGCGGCACGGGAGTTGACGTTCCGCTTCGTGTCGAACGTGGACGGCGCGGACCTGCACGAGGCCGTGCGTGACCTGGACCCGGCGGAGACGCTGTTCATCGTCGCGTCCAAGACGTTCACCACGATCGAGACGATCACCAACGCGACGTCGGCCCGGTCCTGGCTCCTCGAGGGGCTCGGCGAGGACAAGGCGGTCGCCAGGCACTTCGTGGCGCTGTCGACCAACGCCGGCAAGGTCACCGAGTTCGGCATCGACCCGGACAACATGTTCGGGTTCTGGGACTGGGTCGGCGGACGCTACTCCTTCGACTCGGCGATCGGTCTGTCCCTGATGATCGCCATCGGCCCGGGCCGGTTCCGGGAGCTGCTGGACGGTTTCCGTATCGTCGACGAGCACTTCCGCAACGCGCGCGCCGAGGACAACGCCCCGCTGATCCTGGGCCTGTTGGGCGTCTGGTACGGCAACTTCTTCTCCGCCGAGACCCATGCGGTGCTGCCCTACAGCCACTACCTCTCCAAGTTCACCGCCTACTTGCAGCAGTTGGACATGGAGTCCAACGGCAAGTCGGTCGACCGGGACGGGCATGTGGTGGGGTGGCCGACCGGCCCGGTGGTGTGGGGCACGCCCGGTACCAACGGGCAGCACGCCTACTACCAGTTGATCCACCAGGGCACCCGGCTGATCCCCGCGGACCTGATCGGGTTCGCGCGTCCGGCGGCCGAGCTGAGCGACGAACTCAAGGCGCAGCACGACCTGTTGATGGCCAACCTGTTCGCGCAGGGCCAGGCGCTGGCGTTCGGCAAGACGGCGGACGAGGTGCGCGCGGAGGGCGTGCCCGAGGAGCAGGTGCCGCACCGCACCTTCCTGGGCAACCACCCCACGACCACCATCCTGGCCCGCGAGTTGACCCCGTCGGTCCTCGGCCAGCTGATCGCCCTCTACGAGCACAAGGTGTTCGTCCAGGGCGCGATCTGGAACATCGACTCCTTCGACCAGTGGGGCGTCGAGCTCGGCAAGGTGCTCGCCAAGCGCGTCGAACCCGCCCTGACCGACGGCGCGGACGTCCCCGGCCTCGACCCCTCCACCACCGCTCTCGTGGCCGCGTACCGCGAACTCAAGAACGCATCGGAAGTGAACTGACATGCAGCTCGGTCTGATTGGTCTCGGCAAGATGGGCGGCAACATGCGCGAGCGGATCCGCCGCTCCGGCCACACCGTCATCGGCTACGACCGCAACCCCGACCTCTCCGACGCGGCGAGCCTCGCCGAACTCGTCGACAAGCTCGAAGCCCCGCGCGTGATCTGGGTGATGGTCCCGGCCGGTGCCCCGACCCAGTCCGTCGTCGACGAGCTCGGCGGCCTCCTCTCCCCCGGCGACACCGTCGTGGACGGTGGCAACTCCCGTTGGACGGACGACGAGAAGCACGCCGAGGAACTGGCCGCCAAGGGCATCGGCTTCGTCGACGCCGGTGTCTCCGGCGGTGTGTGGGGCCTGCAGAACGGCTACGCGCTCATGGTCGGCGGCGAGAAGGAGCACGTCGAGCGGCTCCAGCCGATCTTCGAGGCGCTCAAGCCGGAGGGCCCGTACGGCTATGTCCACGCGGGCAAGGTCGGCGCCGGGCACTTCTCGAAGATGGTCCACAACGGCATCGAGTACGCCATGATGCAGGCGTACGCCGAGGGCTGGGAGCTGCTGGAGAAGGTCGACTCGGTGGACAACGTCCGCGAGGTCTTCCGCTCCTGGCAGGAGGGCACGGTCATCCGGTCCTGGCTGCTGGACCTGGCGGTCAACGCCCTGGACGACGACGAGCACCTCGACAAGCTGAAGGGCTTCGCGCAGGACTCGGGCGAGGGCCGCTGGACGGTCGAGGCGGCCATCGACAACGCCGTACCCCTTCCGGCGATCACGGCCTCCCTCTTCGCGCGGTTCGCGTCCCGTCAGGACGACTCGCCGCAGATGAAGATGATCTCCGCGCTGCGCAACCAGTTCGGCGGGCACGCCGTCGAGTCGAAGGAGTAGCCGAGCCGTGGGGGACCTTCTCCTGGTCCGCCACGGCGAGACGGAGTGGAGCGTGTCGGGCCAGCACACCAGCTGGACCGACCTGCCCCTCACCCAGCACGGTGAGGAGCAGGCCAAGTCCCTCGCTCCACTCCTCTCGCAGCGGACCTACGCACTCGCCCTGACCAGTCCGCTCGGCCGGGCGATACGCACCGGCGAACTCGCGGGCATCCCCGGGACCGTCGTCGAACCCGACCTGCACGAGTGGGACTACGGCGCCTACGAGGGCATCACGACCGTGGAGATCCACCGCACCCGGCCCCACTGGGACCTGTGGCTGCACGGCGTCCCGCCGGGCCCGGACGGGCACCCGGGCGAGTCCCCGGCAGAGGTCGGCGACCGGGCCGACCGGGTGCTGGCCCGGGTCGACGCGGCCCTCGCCAACCGCACCGGGGACGTGGTCCTCGTCGCCCACGCCCACTTCCTGCGCGTCCTGACCGCGCGCCGGCTGGGCCTCCCGCCCGCCGACGGACGGCTGTTCCAGCTGTCGACGGGCACGGTGAGCCGGCTGTCGACCGAGCACGGGCGACCGGTCATCGCCGAATGGAACACCAGGGCGTAGCACGTACCGCGGCCCGGGCTACAGCACGTCTCCGAACTCGCTCAACACCCCAGGTGGAGCAAGCGCGTTGACGTAGTGGCCCGGGCCGTGGTCGTCGAAGGAGTACGTGAAGGGGATGGTGCGGGTCAGCGCGAGGCGGGCCGCGAAGAACGCCAGCGGCGCGACCACGGCGAGACCCGCCAGGCTGTCCATCTGGGGGTAGTGCAGGCCCGGTTCGGTGACCTCCGTCCAGCCTTCCGCGCGAGCGCCGAGCAGCGGTCGTACGGACCGCCGTGCCCCTTCCGTGACGCGGACCAGCAGCCCGCCCCAGTCCCGGTTCGCGGCCGTGCGCAGCACGTCGCCCGGCAGGGTCAGGCCCTCGATCGCCGAGTCGGCGGCGAAGGTGAGGGCCGCGTCGGTGAGGCTGTGGGGCCTGCTGTAGTGGAACTCGCGGCCGAAGGGGGCGTACGGGCCGACCGGCCGGGGCGGCAGAGCCGGGACGACGTCGCGGTCGAAGATGTAGCGGAACATGCGGTCGCGCAGCACGTAGGTCTCGTGCGGCCCGGGGATCTCCTCGCAGGCCCTCGCCAGGTCGGGCCCGCCGACCATGGGCTGGCCGAAGGTGTAGACGCCCTTGAGCTTCTCGGCGAGGTGCCGGTAGCGGGGCTCGTGGACCAGGGTGATCGCCATGATCGCGGCCATGGCGGCACCGAGGCTGTGCCCGGTGATGTAGAGCGCCTCCAGGCCGTCGCCCCGGGTGCCGTGCTCGTCGGGGTCGAGGGACTCGCCGCGCAGGGCGCGTTCCAGGGCCGCGACGACCAGGTGGCGGGTGGCGCGGACGTTGCGGTAGAAGCCGGCGTGGACCTCGTACCGCCTGCCCTCCAGTTCGACGGAGAGCATCTCGGGGCGTACGTCGGCGTCGGTGAGGATGCTGATGATGTCCTCGGGCTGGGTGCCGCGGTAGCAGAGGATCGCCACCCGGCGGTCCCTGTCCTGCACCAGATAGGCGGCGGACGCGATGTACATGGCGTCCACGCGCTGCTCGAAGGCCCGGCACTCGTTCTCCTCCAGACCGAGCCGGGCCATGATCATGGCGACCGTCTCCACGTCGCTGTGCTGCTCGAATCCGGCGTACGCGTAGGCCGAACAGGTCGCCAGGACGTGCGGGACGACCCCGTCCGGGTCGGGCTGGTGCTTGTCCTCGACGAGCCGGTCCACCAGGTCGGGGTAGACCGGGAAGCTGCTCGGATCGGTGTCCGGTTTGCATGGGCGCAGCGCGGTGTAGCTGGGCCCCTTGACGTAGGTGTCCCGCATCTGGGACCTCCCCCGGGACGTCTGCGGGTGGTGGGCCCCCACCATGGCCCCGAACCGTCACCGGGAAGGAGTCGTTCCCCGGCCACGGCGGGGGCGGCGGGTGGGGTTGCTGGGGAAGGGCGGCGCCCGCGGGGCGGGCACGGGAGGTTACGGCTCCCTCACACGCCCGCCTGACGTGCGCAAACGCGACTCACCGTGCAATTGTTCGCATGGGGCGCAAGATGGCGCACATCGGCGCGAACCATCGCTGCCCGGCACTCCGGGCCGCCGCTAGCGTGCGGGGCCTGTCCCGTACGTCTGTACGTAAGGAAGGGACCGATGGCCGAGACCGGGCAGCAAGAACCGCGGTACGAGCATTACGAGGGCGGCAGTCCCGAGGCGGAGCGGCTGGTGTTCGAGCAGCTGGCCGCCGAGTTGATGGAGGTGCAGGTCAAGAACCGGCGGGCCGGCGGCGGTGGCATCGCCCGGACCTTCCATGCCAAGGCGCCGGTGGCCGTGGACAACGCGCGGCTGCGGTTCCACGACGATCTGCCGGCGGCCCTGCGGGTGGGGTTCGCCCAGCCGGGCGCCGAGTATCCGGCGACGGTACGGCTGTCCAACGCGAGCGGCATCCGGCAGGGTGACGGTGCGCCGGATCTGCGCGGGGCGGCCGTACGTGTGCAGGTGTCCGACGAGGAGAGCCACGATCTGCTGGCGACCAGCCATCCGGTCTCGCACGCCCGCGACGCTCGGGAGTTCGTGGCCTTCGCGAAGGCGATGGCGGGGGCGCGGGGCCCGGTGCGGAAGGCGTTCGGGCTGTTCGTGAAGCTGCCGCTGGCGGTGGGCCTCGGCACCGCGAACCGGATGCGCCAAAATGTGCGGGCGGCCACTCGGCACACCGTCGACTCCCTTGCCGCTGAGACCTTCTGGAGTCGCGGTGCGGTCCTGTGGGGCGAGGCGGGACCGGTGCGGTTCCTGTTCCGGCCCGCGCCCGGCACCCCGTCGGCGCCCGCACCCGACCGCAGGGACACGGACCTCCTGCACCGGGAGTTCGCGCACCGGCTCGCGCAGGGGGAGGTCAGCTACGACCTGTGCGTGCAGCGGTTCGTGGACGAGCGGCGCACACCGGTCGAGGACGCCTCGGTGGAGTGGAAGGACGCCGTCTCGCCCGCGATCGCGGTGGCCCGGCTGACCATTCCGAGCCAGGACCTGGACAGCGCGGAGGCGAGGGCGACCGCCGGGCGCATCGAGGACCTGGCGTTCAACCCCTGGTACACGACGGACGAGTTCCGTCCGCTCGGCAACATCAACCGGGCCAGGAAGGCGGCCTACCAGGCGGCGAGCGCGCATCGGCTGGGGCTGAGGTTCGTCACCGAGGAGCCTCTGCGCAACCGTGTCCTCGGCCGCCCGATGGAAGCCGGCTTCACGCTGCTGAACCGCTATGTCCCCTGGCACCGGCTGCCGTTGCAGCTGAGCCTGCTGAACCTGGTGTTCCTGCGCAAGGTGCTGCGGCGCCTCAACCTGATCGACACCGAGCCGCGCGAGGCACCGCCCAAGGCCCAGCGGGTGCCGGCCCCGATCCCCGAGCGACTGCGCGGCGAGCGGTCGTACGACGGGACGTACAACGATCTGTCGGCACCGAGGATGGGCGCCGTCGGCGCGGCCTTCGGACGCAACCTCGGGCCGGAGTACCGTCCCGACCTCTTCGACACCCCGAACCCGGTCACGGTCAGCCGCCAACTCCTGTACCGCGAGAGCTTCGTACCCGCGACCTCGCTCAACGTCCTCGCCGCGGCCTGGATCCAGTTCCAGGTGCACGACTGGGTCAACCACCGCCGCCACAAGCCCGGCGAGCGCAGCGTCGAGGTGCCGCTGCCGCCCGGGAGCGGGCCCTGGCACAACACGCCCGGCGGGCCCGGCGAGAACGTGATGCGGTTCGCGGAGAACGAGGGCATCGAGGTGCCCGGCCGCCCGCCGATCCTGTTCGGCAACGTCGCCTCGCACTGGTGGGACGGCTCGGAGGTGTACGGCGAGGACGAGCAGACCGCGCGCTTCCTGCGCGAGGCCGACGGGCGCGCCGAACTCCGTCTGGAGGACGGCCACTTGCCCGGCGGCGGCAACGGCCACATCCCGCTCACCGGGTTCAACGAGAGCTGGTGGATGGGCCTGAGCGCCATGCACACGCTCTTCGCCCGTGAGCACAACGCGGTGTGCGCCGCGCTGCGTGCCGAGTACCCGTCGTTGAGCGAGGAGCGGATCTACCACACGGCGAGGCTCGTGGTCTCCGCGCTGATCGCCAAGATCCACACCGTGGAGTGGACCCCGGCGATCCTCGCCACCGAGGCGATCGACATCGGGCTGCACACCAACTGGCAGGGTCCGCCGAAGAACTGGCTGAACCAGCTGGGGCTGTGGCTGTTCGAGGCGCATTCACTGGTGGGCATCCCGAAGACGGTGCCGGACCATCACACGGCGCCGTACTCGCTGACCGAGGACTTCGTCACGGTCTACCGGATGCACCCGCTGATCCCGGACGACTTCGAGCTGCGTGAGCACCACTTCGGGCAGCGCATGGAGACGGTGGGCTTCCTGGACATCCAGGGCGGGGCGGCGGAAGCCCAGATCCGCAAGACGGGACTGGCGAACACCCTCTACTCGTTCGGCATCGCCCACCCCGGCGCGATCACTCTGCACAACTACCCTCGTGCGCTGCAGCACTTCGAGCGGGACGGCGAGATCATCGACCTGTCGGTGGTCGACCTCGTCCGGACCCGGCGGCGTGGCGTGCCCCGCTACAACGACTTCCGCGCGGGACTGCACAAGCAGCGCATCCGCTCCTTCGAGGAACTGACCCAGAACGCCGAGACGTTGGCCCGGCTCAAGGAGGTCTACCGCTCGGTCGACGAGATCGACACCGTGGTCGGGCTGTTCGCGGAGAACCCGCCGACCGGCTTCGGATTCAGCGACACCGCGTTCCGCATCTTCATCCTCATGGCCACGCGGCGGCTGCAGTCCGACCGGTTCCTCAACGTCGACTACCGGCCCGAGGTGTACACCCCGCTCGGCATCGACTGGGTGGAGAAGGGCGGTATGGACTCCGTGATCCTGCGGCACTGCCCGGAGCTGGCGGTGCTGCTGCCACGCGGGGCGAGCGCGTTCGCGCCGTGGCGGTCGGTGCGGCCCTCGACGAGCAACGGAAGCGACGGGGTCGACCAAGGGGGCCGTGCATGACGGCGGTTGACGGCCACCCGGGACTGGCGGACCTCTTCGGCCGGCCCCTGCTGGACACGGTCTGGCACCGGCGCACCCACCGCGTCAGCCGGGGTGCCTCCGTGCCGGCCGGGTCGATGAGCTACCGCTCCTCCCACACCCAGCAGCCGCTGTCGGAGCTGGAGGAGGCGGTGCTGATCGCGATCACCGGCTGCACGGGCCTCACCATGCCCGACCGGCCCTTCGAGGACCCGCGCGACGGCAAGCCCATCATGGCCAAGCCCAACCTGACCATGGCGGGCCGGACCGCGGGCAGCCCGGACAACGCGCAGGGCACCCACTTCTTCATGATCGACGACACGGGCACGTACTACCTGCGGAAGTTGCCGCCGGCGCCCCAGGAGCCCTTCACCGCCGAGACGTTGGTGGCGCGGGCGGCACAGTCGAAGGTGAAGGTCCTCGACCACCGGCTCGACGTACCGCAGAACAAGCGGGACTTCCCGGCCTACCTGGACTCGAACCGCTTCCTGTCCAACCTCTCCGGGACGACGGTGTTCTTCCCGGTGGTCGACCTCTCCCACCAGTACATCAACGCGTTGATGTACCTGTTGACCCAACCGGACGGTGCCCGGCCGACGTTGGTGGACGACCGGAACTTCTACCGTCCCGCCGGGGTGAAGAAGTGGGTGCGCAACGGCTTCCTGAACGGCGACCTGAAGCTGCCACTGGGGTCGCTCGGCCCGATGCGCACCCAGATCGAGGCGGACCTGCTCCTGCAGAACCTCATGCTGACGGCCGAGGCGATGGGGCTCGGCGCCTGGATCCACGCGTCGATCAACCCCCAAATAGCTCTGGGCGACCCGAAGTTCTCGCGCGCCTACGGCCGGATGCTCGGCTTCACCTTCGTCACCCCACGCTGGCGCCTGGCGGACGTCTGGCGCTGGCACGTACCGCTGCCGAAGTACGCGACCCTGCGCTCCCATCCGGTGGGGCTCACCTCGAAGGACGGCGAGTCGCTCATCGCGGCCGCGTGTCCCCCCGCCCACACGTCGATGTCGGAGGCGGTGGATTCGGTGATCCGGTCGAAGTTCGGCACGGGCGGGATCTACACGGACAAGGACGTCTTCACCCGTATCTACAAGGAGGACTACGGGCAGCGGTATCTCGCGGAGGCCGGCGAGTACGAGGAGCGGGTGATCGACTGCGCCCGTGACATCTGCGAGTACGTCATCCGCACGCACCGCCGCTTCCCGGCGCACACGGACGCGATCCATGTGCCGGGTATCTGGCTCCAGATGCACCATGTGGAGCGGGAGTACTACGAGCGGTTCTTCGTGAACGGGCTGACGGAAGTCCATCGGCGCCACGCGGAGTTGTGGGACTAGAGTCCCGCTTCGTGGAGATCAACGATCTGACGCCGGCCGAGGAGAGAGTGTGGCGGGCGTTCGCGACGGGGGCGGCGGTCGACTTCCGGGAGGGGGACGACGAGGACGCGGCGGAGGGCGCGCGGTGGGAGCCCGAACGGACGGTTCGGGCCGCCGTGTTGCGGGCCCTTCTGCTCAACGGGCCGGAGGAACCGGGTGAGATAGCCGCGCTCAAGCTGTCCGGGGCGCGGATCACCGGAGTCCTCGACCTGCGGTACGGCACGACCGACTTCGCCGTCCGGTTGAGCCACTGCCACTTCGACGAGGTCCCGCAGCTGTACGGCGCCCGGTTCCGCCAGCTCAACCTGAGCGACTCGGTGCTGTCCGGACTGGTGGCCGCCACCGTGCGCGTGGACGGAGTGCTGCGGCTGACGGACTGCCGGATCAGCGGACCGGTGCGGCTGGGTGGGGCGCAGATCACCGGGGCGCTGTTCATGGAGCGGACACACCTCGCGACGGACGACGGCACGGATCCGGTCCTGGAGCTGAACCATGCCGAGATCGGTGACGACCTGTGGGCGCCGGAGCTACGGGTGCACGGGCAGGTGCGTCTCGACGGGGCGTCCGTCACCGGCGCGGTGAACCTGGAGGGGGCTCAGTTCCTCAACCCGGGCGGCACCGCCGTGAGTGCACTGACTTTCGACACCGGCTCCGACCTGCGGATGAGGCGGACTCGGACGCAGGGGCGGGTCGACTTCCGAGGCGCCCGCATACCGGGCCGCTTCGAGCTCACCTTCGCGCGGCTGGCCGACCCCGACGGGACGGCGTTGCGGCTGAGCAGTGCCGTCATCGGAGAGCTGTGGCTGCGCAAGGGCACCCCCATCGACGGGATCCTCAACCTGCGCCGCGCACGGATCGACGTCCTGTACCTGGAACCGGAGATGCTGCCGGGCAGGGTCTTCCTCAGTGACCTCACCTACACCACCCTCACCCCCCACCTGCCCGCCGAACGCCGTCTGCCCATGCTGGAGCGCGACTTTCGGTACGAGCCCCACACCTACGAGCAGCTGACCGCAGCATACCGCCGCATCGGCGACGACCACGCCGCCCGTCTCGTCCAACTCGCCAAGCAGCGTCGCCTGCGTACGACCCGCGCCTGGTACGGCCGTGTCTGGGGCTACGTCCAGGACGCCACCGTCGGCTACGGCTTCCACCCGCTGCGCGCGGCCGTCTGGCTGCTGTCGCTGCTGGCGGTCGGCTCGATCGCGTACGGACTGCACCACCCCCGCCCGCTCAAGGCGTCGGAGGCCCCGCACTTCAACCCGGTCTTCTACACCCTCGACCTGCTGCTGCCGGTGATCTCCTTCGGCCAGGAGGAGGCCTTCGCGCCGACCGGCTGGTACCAGTACCTGGCGTACGCCCTGATCATCACCGGCTGGATCCTGGCCACGACAGTCGTCACCGGCGTGACCAGAACCGTCAGCCGCCAGTGAGGCGCCGAGCGGCGTGCTGGGCGGCCAGGCGGACCGGGGCGTTCTGGGCGCCGTACCCGCGATAGCCCCCGTCACGCTGGACGAGTTCGAAGAAGACGCGCCCCACGGTCCGCGTGTAGCAGTGCCTGAACTCCCCGTACGCGTCACGGTCGTACAGAATGCCCAGCCGGCGATAGGTCTCCAACTCCCCCTCCGTGAAATCGAACCGCGCGGCCAGGTCGTCGTAGTAGTTCGCCGGCATCGGCAGCAACACCCCACCCGCGGCCCGGAAACGACGGGCCGCGGCCACCACGTCCTCCGTCGCCAGGGCGATGTGCTGCGCGTGGACGGTGTCGTCGGCGGGTGCCGCGCCGACGGACAGGGCGATGCGGACATCGCCGTCGGCGGTGGTCACCGCACGGCTGCGGAGCAGGCCGTACGGGTCGGCGACGTCCACGCTCTCCTGGGCGGAGAGACCCAGCACGCTGCGGTGGAAGAGGGTGGCCTCGTCGAAGTGGTGCCAGGGCTGGACGAGGGCGAGATGGTCGATGCGGGTCACCTCCGGCTTCCGTTCCTCTTTTGGGACGTTCTCGAAGTCGGCACGCCAGTTGGGGAGGTGGGGACGGTCGGTCGCGCAGAAGAACAGCTCCGTGCCGTCGGGGGCGGCCACCGCGTCCAGTGGCGCGTCCTCGATCGCCCGCCTGCGCGGCAGCACCGGCGCGAGCAGCGCCTCGGCACGGCGGGCGGCGCCGGCCGGGTCGGGTGACTCCAGGCCGATCGCGGCGAGTCCGGTGCCGTCGCCACGTCGTACGCCCGGGCCGGTGTTGACGAGGATGCGGGCCTCGCCCTGCTGCCACAGATCGACGGGCTTGCTGCGGTGCCGTGCGGTACGGGCGAAGCCCAGCGCACCGAGCACCTCGGTGACCGGCTCGGCGTCGGGCGTGACCAGCTCGGCGAAGGCGACGCCGGTGGGGACGACGGGGGCGGGGAGGTCGACCAGGCCGACCTGCTCCTGGAGGACGAGGAGCGAGCGATGCGCGTCCACGGCCGTGGGGCCTGCCTCGGCCTGCCGGAAGACGTCGTTGAAGATTTCGAGGGAGAGCGGACCGTCGTATCCGGTGCGCAGCACATGCCGCACAAGGCCGGCCACGTCGAATCCGCCCTGCCCCGGGAAGCAGCGGTAGTGACGGCTCCACTGCAGGACGTCCATCGCGAGCAGCGGCGCGTCCGCGAGCTGAAGGAAGAAGATCTTCTCGCCGGGGATGTCCTCGATGCCCTTGGGATCGGAGCCGCGGGAGAGGATGTGAAAGCTGTCGAGGCAGGTACCGAGGGCCGGATGCCCGGCCGTCTCGACGACCTGCCAGGCATGGTCGTACGTACTGATGTGCCGCCCCCAGGCAAGCGCCTCGTAGGCGACACGTATGCCGAAGTCCTGGGCCAGGTCCGCGAGTTGGCTCAGCTGCCGGGCGGCGAGGGCGTCGTCGTCGACGGCCAGGGGACTCACGCTGGAGCACACCAGCACGGTGTCGACCCCGAGCCGCCGCATCAACTCGAACTTGTGCCGGGCCCGCCGCAGATTCCGCGCGAACTCGTCCTCGGGCACGGCTTCGATGTCCCGCACGGGTTGGTACAGGTCGATGGCGAGCCCGAGATCGGCGCAACGGGCGCGGATCTCCTCGGGAGCGAGGGGACTGGCGAGCAAGTCGTTCTCGAAGATCTCAACGCCGTCGAAGCCGGCCCGGGAGGCGGCGGCGAGCTTCTCGGTGAGGGACCCGCTCAGAGAGACAGTGGCAATGGATGTCCGCATGAAACATGCTCCTTCGAACGTGCGGTACTACAACGCCGTAACACCACCTAGCCCGCCGAGCTCTCCACGACCCCGGCCATCTCCGCGATGTCCGCCAACATCCGCCCGCTGTCCGGCTCCCGCCCGGTGAACAACCGAAACGCGTCCGCAGCCTGGAACACAGCCATCCCACCCCCGTCCAACGCGGCGCACCCGACCGCCCGGGCCGTGCGCAGCAACTCGGTCTCCAGCGGCCGGTAGACCACCTCGGCGACCCACAGACCGGGATGCAGAAGCTCGGCGGGGAAGGGAAGTCCGGGGTGAGCCGCCATACCCGTGGGCGTGGCATGGACGACACCGTCGGCGCTGGACAGCAGTTGCGGCAACCGGTCCGGTGTGGCGGCCGCGGCCCGCCCCGCCCCGAAGTGCCGGTTCAGCGCCGCCGCGAGATCCGCCGCCCGGTCGGCCAGCGCGTCCACGACCGTGACCCGCTCGGCCCCCAGCGTCAGCGTGGCATGGGCGACCGCCGCCCCCGCCCCGCCCGCGCCCAGCTGCACCACCCGCTCCAACGGCACGTCCGGCAGTCCCCGCGCGAACGACGCCGCGAACCCGGTGACATCCGTGTTGTGGCCGACGGCCCGCCCGTCCTCCTCGAAGACGACCGTGTTGACCGCGCCGAGCGCCTCCGCCTGCGGAGCGAGCGCGTCCAGGTGCTCGATGACCAGCTGCTTGCACGGATGCGTGATGTTCAGCCCGTCGAAGCCCAGATCCCGTGCCGCCCGCACCAGGTCACCGACCGCCTCCGGCGGCACGCCCAGGACGTCGATGTCGATGAGCCGGTACAGATAGCGCAGCCCCTGCCGGTCGGCCTCCCGCTCGTGCAGCGCCGGGCTGAGCGACGGGCCGATGCCGGAACCGATCAGTCCGACGAGATACGAGTCCTTGGCCACGGCGGCCCTCCTGTACGGCTCACTGATGCTTGCCCGGCTCACTAATGTACGAACTAGTACGTTAGTCATAGCAGGCGACTCGGCCCCTTGGGAAGCCCTCTTCTACAATCTGCGACACCGGCCCCTCGCCCGTAAGGAACCCGATGACCAGCGTCGAAGAACCGGCACGGCCAAGCGGACGCATCCGCGACGCCGCACGCACGCAGGCCGAGATCCTCGACGTGGCGACCCACGAGTTCGCCCGGGCGGGCTTCGCGGGGGCCCGGGTGGACGAGATCGCCGCCCGCACCCGCACCACGAAGCGGATGATCTACTACTACTTCGGCGGCAAGGAGCAGCTGTTCACGGCCGTCCTGGAGCGGGCGTACGGCGTGATCCGCGAGGCCGAGCAGGAGCTGGACGTCGACCACCTCGACCCCGTCGCGGCCATCCGGCGGCTGGCCGAGCTGACCTTCGACCACCATGAGCAGCACCCGGACTTCATCCGCCTGGTCAGCATCGAGAACATCCACGAGGCCGAGCACATCGTCGCCTCGGAGAAGCTCGGCAGGATGGGCTCGCCGGCGCTGGACGTGATCCGCCGGATCCTGACGGTCGGACGCGAGTCCGGCCTGTTCACGGCCGATGTCGACGCCGTCGACCTGCACGCGATGATCAGCTCCTTCTGCTTCTTCCGGGTCGCCAACCGGCACACCTTCGGCGCCCTGTTCGGCCGCGACCTGGTGGACCCGGCCCAGCGCGAGCACTACCGGACCATGCTGGGCGACATGGTGATCGCGTATCTGACGGCGGACCGCGCGGACGACTGACCACCTGGCGACCGGCAGCAGACCGCAGATCGAAACACCGCAAGATCCTTCGACGACACCCCTTGACACCCGGGAAACGTGAGCGCAACATCCCTGGACAACCGCTACTAACTATCCAGTGCGTTAATTAGCCGGGTAGCACCCGGCACGGCCGTCCCGCCACCCCAGGGTTCCGGCACCTCCCCTCTCCGCTCACTCCACCTACGCTGGAGTTCCCCCGAAGGAGCAACGCCGTGTCCTCCGTCCCCGCCGAAGCCGTCGGGCAGCCGAAGAAGGCGGCCACTGCCGCCTGGATCGGCAGCGCCCTGGAGTACTACGACTTCTTCATCTACGGCAGCGCGGCCGCGCTGATCTTCCCGAAGGTGTTCTTCGACGAGTCCGACCCCGCCACCGCGACCCTGCTGTCGCTGGCCACGTTCGGTGTCGCCTACGCGGCCCGGCCGGTCGGCGCGCTCTTCCTCGGCCACTTCGGCGACAAGGTCGGCCGCAAGAAGATCATGGTCTTCACGCTGATCCTGATGGGCGTCTCGACGTTCCTGATCGGCTGTCTGCCCACCCGCCACCAGGTCGGCACGCTCGCACCGGTCCTGCTCGTGCTGTGCCGTGTGCTGCAGGGCATCTCGGCAGCCGGCGAGCAGGCCAGCGCCAACTCCATGACGCTGGAACACGCGCCACCACACCGGCGCGGCTTCTTCACCAGCTTCACGCTCAGCGGCACCCAGGGCGGCCAACTCATCGCCACCCTGGTCTTCCTGGCCGTCGCCCAGCTTCCCGACGACCAGCTGATGTCCTGGGGCTGGCGCGTCCCGTTCTGGGCGAGCGTCATCGTCGCGGTCGTGGGTTACATCATCCGCCGCAGGCTGGCGGAGACACCGGCCTTCGCCCAGCAGGCGGCCTCCTCCGAGGGCATCGTGAGGCTGCCGCTGGTGGTCCTCATGCGCGAGCACTGGGCGGATGTCCTGCGGGTGATCGCGGGTGCGCTGATCGCCTCGGTCTCCACGATCTTCACGGTGTGGGCGCTGGCCTACGCCACCAGTGACTCCGTCGGCATGTCCCGCTCCTCGATGCTGTGGGTGGGCGCCCTGGCGAACCTCGTCGCCCTCGCCGCGATCCCGCTGTGGGCGACTCTGTCGGACCGTATCGGCCGGCGTCCCGTGTATCTGATCGGCGCGGTCGGCAGCGCGGTGGCGATGTTCGGGTACCTCTGGGCGATCTCGACCGGTGACTACGCGCTGATCCTGATCCTCGGCATCGTCGCCTTCGGTGTCGTCTACAGCGCCGCGAACGGTGTCTGGCCGTCCTTCTACGGCGAGATGTTCTCCACCCGTGTCCGGCTGTCCGGCATGGCCATCGGCACCCAGATCGGCTTCGCCGTGGCCGGCTTCGCGGTCACCTTCGCCGCCCAGATCGCGGGCCCCGACGGCAACGACTGGTCGGCCGTGGCCCTCTTCACCGCGGCCCTCTGCGTCCCACCGACCCTCGCCGCCCTCTCGGCCCGCGAGACGGTGAAGATCCCGACGGAACACCTGGGCGAGCGCGGGGCCCGGGAGTCGTCCCAGCGGGAGACGGTGACGGCGTAACCGCCGGGCCGACCCACCAGCACCCCCGGGCACCGGACGCCGCACAGGCTCCGGTGCCCGGCGGTTTCCGCCCGGGACACATGACCGACGACGGGCCGTACGCCCCGCTGGGGCCTGTTGCGCAAGTCCCGCCTGCCCCGCGGCGCCCGGCACGCGCTCTCGACGCACCGGGCACAAGCCCAAGTACATCCAGTACGAGGGCCTGCACCGGGCACGCCGAGAGCACGCGCCGGACGCCGCAGGGCCCGCCCTACGGGCGGACGACGGGAATTTCACAACAGGCCCTACTGCCGCGCGCCCTGCGGGGCGCCGCTGCGGCTCGGGGTGCGCGCCGCCGAAGGGCCGGTCGAGCGCCATCCACGGCTGCTGCTCGCCGAGGACGCCCGCCAGGACCGCTTCCGCCGCACCGCCACCTGGTCGTCCCGAGCCTCGCGACCGCACCGGACGTGCCAACGACGCCGCCGGGCCATGAACGCGCCGTCCATCTGGGCCAGTTGTCGCGGTGCGCTGTGCGCCGACCGTCATCGGGACGGCGGCGCTGCTCGCACCGGCCCTGCGCGTCGAGGTGATCGGCGCGGCGGACGGCGCCGTACGGGACGCGTCGGCCGCGGCCGACCGGGACGGCGTGCCGCTCCGGCACGGCTTCCTGCCCGACGGCCGTGCGCTCGCCGGCCTGTCTCGCTGCACGACCAGCCCACCTACCGCCCCACGCGCCCGACCAAGGTCGTCGAGTGCATGGCCTGTCGAGTCGGTCCGGCCTACGCTCGCGGGTGACGGGGCTCGTACACGCCGATCTCGCCGCCGCCCGGCAGCCGGAAGGCCGTCACCCGGCCCCAGCGCTCGTCCTGCACGGGGCGCGTGAACTCCACGCCCTGATCGGTGAGTTCGACCATCGTCCGGTCCAGGTCGTCGCACATCAGCATCAGTTCGTGCGACGGCTCGCCGTCGGTCGGATGGAACGCGACCTCGGCGGGCGGCGCCTTGAAGATCAGCCAGCCGTGTCCGGCGTCGACGTGCGACCAGCCGAGGACGTCCCTCAGGAACGCGCGGTCCGCCTCGGCGTCGCGGGAGTAGATCACCATGTGTGCACCATTGATCACACGATGGAGACTACGCACTCGCGTCAGGAATGGAGAAGCATCGGCACCGGGCCTCGCCTAGCCTGACCGTCACGGGCGTACCGGCGCTACGGACGGAGAGACGATGAGCAAGGTCCCGACCCCTTCGCAGCACGCTGCCGACAGCCACGACCTGATCCGTGTGCACGGCGCCCGCGAGAACAACCTCAAGGACGTCAGCGTCGAGCTCCCCAAGCGCCGGCTGACCGTGTTCACCGGCGTCTCCGGCTCCGGCAAGAGCTCGCTGGTGTTCGACACCATCGCCGCGGAGTCGCAGCGGCTGATCAACGAGACCTACAGCGCCTTCGTACAGGGCTTCATGCCCACGCTGGCCCGCCCCGAGGTCGACGTCCTGGACGGTCTGACCACCGCGATCAGCGTCGACCAGCAGCGGATGGGCGCCGACCCGCGCTCCACCGTGGGCACCGCCACCGACGCCAACGCGATGCTCCGCATCCTGTTCAGCCGCCTGGGCAGGCCCTACGTCGGCCCGCCCGGCGCCTTCGCCTTCAACGTGCCCTCGGTCTCGGCGTCCGGTGCGATCAAGGTGGGCACCGGGGCCCGGCAGAAGGTCACCTTCAACAAGGTCGGCGGCATGTGCCCGCGCTGCGAGGGCCGCGGGGCGGTCTCCGACCTCGATGTGACCCAGCTCTACGACGACACCAAGTCGATCAACGAGGGTGCCTTCACCATCCCCGGGTACACCGGCGGCGGCTGGAACTCCCGGCTGTACGCGGAGTCCGGGTTCTTCGACCCGGACAAGCCGATCCGCAGGTTCACCAAGAAGGAACTCCACGACCTGCTGCACCACGAGCCGACCCGGATGAAGATCGCCGGCATCAACATGACCTACGAGGGTCTGATCCCGCGCATCCAGAAGTCGATGCTCGCCAAGGACAAGGAGGCGATGCAGCCGCACATCCGGGCGTTCGTGGAGCGTGCCGTCGCCTTCACGACCTGTGCGGAGTGCGACGGCACCCGGCTCGCCGAGCACGCCCGCTCCTCGAAGATCGGGAAGATCTCGATCGCGGACGCCTGCGCGATGGAGATCCGGGACCTGGCCGACTGGGTCCGCGGCCTCGAGGAGCCCTCGGTGGCCCCCCTCCTCACCGCCCTCCAGCACACCCTCGACTCCTTCTCCGAGATCGGGCTCGGCTACCTCTCCCTCGACCGCCCCGCGGGCACCCTCTCGGGCGGCGAGGCACAGCGCGTCAAGATGATCCGCCACCTCGGCTCCTCCCTGACCGATGTCACGTACGTCTTCGACGAGCCGACCATCGGCCTGCACCCGCACGACATCCAGCGCATGAACGACCTGCTGCTGCGCCTGCGCGACAAGGGCAACACGGTCCTGGTCGTGGAGCACAAACCGGAGGTCATCGCGATCGCCGACCATGTGGTCGACCTCGGTCCCGGCGCAGGCACGGCGGGCGGCACGGTCTGCTACGAGGGCTCGGTGGACGGACTCCGGAGCTCCGGCACGATCACCGGCCGCCACCTGGGCGACCGGGCCGGCCTCAAGGACACGGTCCGCGAGCCGACCGGCACCCTGGAGATCCGCGGCGCGTCGGCCCACAACCTCCGGGACGTCGACGTCGACATCCCGCTGGGGGTGCTGTGCGTGGTGACGGGCGTCGCGGGCTCCGGCAAGAGCTCCCTCGTCCACGGCTCGGTCCCGGCCGACACGGGCGTCGTCTCGGTCGACCAGAGCCCGATCCGCGGTTCGAGACGCAGCAACCCGGCGACGTACACCGGCCTCCTCGACCCGATCCGCAGCGCCTTCGCCAAGGCCAACGGAGTGAAGCCGGCCCTGTTCAGCGCCAACTCCGAGGGCGCCTGCCCGACCTGCAACGGCGCGGGCGTCATCTACACCGACCTGGGCATGATGGCGGGTGTGTCCAGCACCTGCGGGGACTGCGAGGGCAAGCGGTTCGACGCCTCGGTGCTGGAGTACCGCTTCGACGGCCGGGACATCAGCGAGGTGCTGGCCATGCCCGTCGCGGAGGCCGAGGAGTTCTTCGCCACCGGCGAGGCGCGCACCCCGGCCGCCCACCGGATCCTCCAGCGCCTCGCCGACGTCGGCCTCGGCTACCTCACCCTCGGCCAGCCCCTCACCACCCTCTCCGGCGGGGAACGCCAGCGCCTCAAGCTGGCCACGCACATGGCCGACAAGGGCGGCGTCTACGTCCTCGACGAGCCGACGGCCGGCCTGCACCTCGCCGACGTCGAACAACTCCTCGCCCTGCTGGACCGCCTGGTGGACGCCGGCAAGTCGGTCATCGTCGTGGAGCACCACCAGGCGGTGATGGCCCACGCGGACTGGATCATCGACCTGGGACCGGGGGCGGGCCACGAGGGCGGGCGGGTCGTGTTCGAGGGGACGCCGAGGGATCTGGTCGCGGCCCGATCGACGCTGACGGGCGAGCACTTGGCGGCTTACGTCGGATGAGTGCGGATCACTGGTTGGACCAACCCCGCTCGCACAGCACGAACCGATACCCGTCCGGGTCCTCGATCGTGACCCCCCAGCGATTCCAGTAGGGGTTGGGAGAGGAAACCCGCTTACCGCCATGCTCCTCCAGCCTGGCGACAAGCTCCTGCGGCACCGGCCCGTCGACGTAGACCACCAACAGGTCCTCCTCGGTGGGCCGGGGCTCGACAGGCGCGCCGGCCCCGTGAACCAGCTCCAGATGCCACGCCGCGTCCGGCCAGCCCACCATCAGCAGATCATGCTCACCGGGCTCGCCCCCGCCCTCCGTCCGCCAGACGACACTCAGCCCCAGCCCCTCCACCCAGAACCGCTCGGCGGCGGCAAGGTCACGGGACGGACGGGCGATACGAAGGTGGCTACGGCCGTTGACAGGCATGGACGCCCTTTCCCGAGCTGCTGATTCGTCTTCGGCAGCCTAGGCACCCCCGGGTCACCGAACCATCGGCCGTCCGCCCTGCGCCCCCAGCCCTAGGACCTTCCCGACCGAGGGCCTGGCGGGGGCCGGGGGACACGGGCGCCGGTCGGTTCCGGAAGCAGGTCAGGTGACGGGCCATCAGCGAAGTCAGCCCCGGTTGGCCCCCTTCGGAATGCCGTACGCCCGCTCCACCTTCAGGCGCAGCACCAGCCTCCCGTCGCGGACCATCGCGGCGCGGTAGTCGTCCCAGTCGGAATGCTCGCCCAGGACGCCGCGGTACAGACGGATCAGCTCCTCGACGGTGTCGTCGTGCGGGTCCTTGGCGACGGGCGAGAGGTCGGCGGTGCCCTCGACGACCGTGTAGGCCCACCGGTCGGGGCTGGAGACGTGGTACGAGGCCCGTGGGTCCCGGCGCAGATTGCGGGTCTTGGCCCGGTCGTCCGTGATCGAGATCCGGATGATCCGCTCGTCCGGGTCGTAGTGGTGGCTGACGTTCGACAGCTGGGGGCGGCCGTCGCGCTTGAGCGTGACCAGCACGCCACCGCGGTGGTCGGAGAGCAGTTCGAGCAGTGTGTCCTGAGTCATACCCTTGAGAACTCGGGGGCCCCTCCCCCCATTCCCGCCGCTTCTCCCCTCACCTCTGTCGTCCCACCCTGGGTAGACAGTGTCTACGCCGACTTGGTAGACAGTGTCTATGCATGAATCGGAGACGGGGCTGCGGACCCGGCTGATCGACGTCGGTGTGGAGCTGGTCGCCGTGGAGGGCGCCCAGGCGCTGACCCTGCGGGAGATCGCACGCCGGGCGGGCGTCTCGCACGGGGCACCGCGCCGCTACTTCCCCACCCATGTGGAGCTGCTGTCGGCCATCGCCCGGCGTGGCTTCGCCGAGCTGGGCGAGCGGGCGACAGCGGCGGTCGGCGACGGTACGGCGGCCCCGCGCGAGCAGGTCGCGGAGCTGGCCCGCGTGTATCTGGAGTTCGCCCTCGACCACCGCGGTATGTACGAGTTGATGTTCCGTCACGACCTGCTGGAGAGCGGCCACCTGGGTCTGCGGGACACCAGCCTGCCGCTGTTCGGCCGTCTGGTGGAGCTGGTCGGCCGGGCCCGCCCCGACCTGGACGCCCGGCTCGTCGCGGGCGCGCTGTGGGCGAACCTGCACGGCGTCGCCCAGCTGTGGAACTGGGGCAGCCTCCGACTCGCCACGGGCGCGGAGGACTTCGTACCTCTGCTGCGATCGGCCCTGGAGGCGCACCTGGGGCCCGCAACATGACCCCGCACCGGACGCTGACGCTCGCGAGCAGTGTGGTCGGGGCAGTGGTCGTCGCCCTGGACGGCACGGTGCTCTCGGTCGCCCAGCCCACGCTCCAGCGCGACCTGGACGCCTCCTTCGCCCAGGTCCAGTGGACCAGCACGGGGTATCTCATCGCGGTGGCGGGCCTGTTGGTGTTCTCGGGGCGGCTCGGGGACCGGTACGGACACCAACGGGTTTTCGCCATCGGCATGTTGGGCTTCGGAGCGACCTCGGCCGGTATCGGAGTGGCACCCGGGATCGGCTGGGTGGTCGGACTACGGGTCGTCCAGGGCGTGTTCGGCGCTCTGTTGCAGCCGGCCACGCTGGGGATGCTGCGGGCCGCGTTCCCGCCGGACCGCCTCCGGATGCCCATCGCGGTGCGGACCAGCGCGATCGGGCTGGCGGCCGCGGCCGGGCCCGTGCTGGGCGGGGCACTGGTGTCCGGACCGGGCTGGCGAGCGGCCTTCTTCCTGAACGTGGCACCGGCGCTGACCCTGGGCACCCTCGCACTCACCCTCCGCGCCGGCGGAACGCGCCCGCAGTCGGCGGCCCTCGACACACCCGGGACCACCGGCCACAGCCCCCGCCTCCCCGCGCGACCGATGCGCGGCGGGCCCGGCTCCCACCAGTCCCGGCCCGAGCGACGCCGTGGGGTCGCCGACGCCCGCCCGCCCCACCCCGTCGGCCTGGACCTCCCCGGCGCCCTCCTGCTCGCGCTGACCCTGGCCTGCCTGGTCCACACCCTCGTCGCCCTGCCCGGCCGCGGCTGGAACACGGCGAGCGCCTTCGCGCCGGCCGTGGCCGTGGTCGCCGGAGTCGCCTTCGTGCGCCACGAGCGGCGCAGCGCCGGCCCCCTGGTGCCGCCCGGAGTTCTCGGCTCGGCGGGCGTCGGCCGGGCGATCGGCATCCTGGTCGCCGCGTCGGCCGCGCTGCAGGGCACCCTGTTCACCGCCACCTTCCTGCTGCAGAACACGCTCGGCATGGACCCCCTGCACATGGCCCTGCTCAGCCTGCCACTGGCGGCGCTGATGATCCTCGCGGCTCCCTGCTGCGCGGTGCTGCTGCGCCGGATCGGGGCCCGGCGTACGACGGTCGCCGCGATGGCCGTCCTCGCCGCCGGGATCCTGGTGCTGAGCCGGGCCTCCGGAACCGTCGCCTTCTGCATCGGATTCGGGCTGCTGGGCGCCGGGTTCGGCACCGTGATGGTGGCGGCCACCCATGTCGTCGTACGGCAGTCGCCCGTCGAGTCGGCCGGGGTGGCGGGCGGGCTGAAGCAGACCGCGATGAACGTCGGGCCGGTGCTGGGCGTGGCCGTGGCGACGACGCTCATGGGGCTGCACGGGGGCGGCGGCGCGGAACTGCCGCTGCTCGTACTCGCGGCCATGGCCGGGGTGGGGGCATTGGTGGCCACAGCTCTGCCGAAACCTTCCTCCGCGGCGATCATTCCCGGTCAAGCGGAGGACCTTCCGCGCATTCCTGAGCGACGATGAGGTCTGAGGCCGATGCGGCGGGACATTCGCATCGCACCTCGACGAGCGCATTCGGAGGAGAGCGATGGCACAGCTGCGACAAGAGGTCGATCCCAGTGAGGTCGGGCTGGACGTGAAGGCGTTGGACCGCCTCGACCAGCACCTGGCCCACTACGTCGACGAGGGCCGCGTGCCCGGCTACCTGGTGGCCGTGGCCCGCGGCGGACGCGTCGCCCACCTCACCACGATGGGCCGGCGGGATGTCGCGGCCGGGCTGCCCGTCGAGCCCGACACCCTCTGGCGGATCTACTCCATGACGAAGCCCGTCACCTCGGTGGCCGCGCTCATGCTCGTCGAGGAGGGCCGCCTGTCGCTGGACGACCCGGTCGCCCGCCACCTCCCGGCCTTCAGCGACCCGCAGGTGTACGAGAGCGGCACGGCCACCGACATCCACACCCGCCCGGCCCGCGAACCCCTCCTCATCAGGCACCTGTTGACCCACACCTCGGGCCTGACCTTCGCGTTCTACCACTCCCACCCCGTGGACGCCCTCTACCGCGCGGCCAACCTGGAGTCCTCGGTCGTCCCGGGCACGACCCTGGCCGAGACGGTCGACGTCTACGCGAGCCTGCCGCTCCAGTTCGAGCCGGGCACACAGTGGAACTACTCGGTCTCCACCAATGTCCTCGGCAGAGTCATCGAGGTCGTCACCGGCAAGCCGCTCGACACCTTCATCACCGAACGCATCCTCCTCCCCCTCGGCATGACCGACGCCGGCTTCTGGGTCACCGACGAACAGGCCCCCCGGCTCTCGGAGTTGTACGGCGAGACGGACTCCGGCGGCATCGAACCGACCCCGGGCCTGCCCCTGCGCGGCGGACGCCCCCGTTTCCTGTCCGGCAGCGGCGGCATGGTGGCGTCGGCCCACGACATGCACCGCTTCATGGAGTTGCTGCGCCGCCGAGGCGAGTGGGACGGCACCCGCCTCCTCTCCCCCTCCACAGTGGACCTGATGACCCGCAACCACCTCCCCGACAACGCCGACCTCCGCGGCTTCGGCAGCCGCCCGTCCCACGACGAGCCGAACAACGACGGCGTCGGCTTCGGCCTCGGCGTCTCGGTCGTCATCGACCCCGAACGCACCCTGGCCCCGACGGGCCTCGGTACCTACGGCTGGAGCGGAGCCGCCACCACCACCTTCTGGGTCGACCCCACCCACGACCTGACGGTCCAGTTCATGACCCAACTCCGCCCGAAGACCTCCCTGAAGATCGTCCCGGACCTCAGGCGCCTAGTCCACGAGGCGATCACCGACTGAAGCCGGCGACCGTCCCGCCCGCGGGAATCACCAACGCCTGGGGCATCACAGGCCACGAGGACGCCTTCGTCGGGCACCTGACTCCGCGCACGTTTCCCTGCTCGACGCGGAAGGTGACGACCCGCGTGCGGGTGCACGTTCTTGTCCTTGCGGCCGAGGTCAGTGCGGGTCGACGCGCAGGGTGAACTCCAGCCCCTCCCGGCTCAGTTCACCCAGCCACTCCTCCGACCGCGCCGCCGTCTCCGCCGCCCTGTTCAGCCCCGGCGGCAGGCTGCCGTCCAGGACGTGGCCGACGGCGAGGGCCAGGGGGCGGGAGACGCAGCGGGCCATGGCGCTCTCCTCCGCGTCGCCGACCAGGTCGAGGAGACAGCTCCCCGACCAGCTCCGGTCCTCGCCCCGCACATCCAGTGACACCGCGAGGACGACCCGGTCGCGGTCCGCCTCCGTGGTCGGATAGCGGGTCGCCAGCTCCTGGGCCAGCGCGGTGATGCGGGCGTCGTCACCCGCCTTCAGCTCCTCGAACACCGCCTCCCACGCCCGCAGCCAGCCCTCCAGTCGCAGGGTGCCGCGGACGAAGGAGCGTGCCTGCCAGGTGGACGGGAGTTCGTACTGCTCGACGAAGGGGACGCTGTCGCGGTTCGGGTAGACCTCGAAGGTCTGGCCGTCCAGGGTGTGGAGGCGGGTGACCTCCCACGGGCGGTCCGCCGTCGTCTCCGTGGCGTTCTCGATGTACCGGGCCGGTGAGCGCAGGGCGTTCAGGACACCGGCCGGGGCCCAGCTGAAGCGGTACTTGAAGTCGTTCGGGACGGCGGGGATGCCGCCGCAGTAGGAAGTGAAGGTGTACGAGGCTGTCGTGTCGTCGCCGATCGCCTCCCGGGCCCTGGCCACCAGGCTGTGCGCGAAGAGGTGGTCGATGCCCGGGTCGAGGCCCGCCTCCGTGAGGACGACCAGGCCTGCCTTCTCGGCCTGCGGGACTTGTTCGAGAACCGGGTCCGAGACATAGCTGGAGCACGCGAAGTGGGCGCCGGACGTGACACAGGCGGCCAGGATGCCGGCGTGCTCCGGCGCCGGCAGCATCGATACGACGACGTCGCCCGGGGCCAGTTCGGCGGCGAGCGCCGGGAGCGTGTAGGCACGGGGCTCGGCGCGTCCGGTGAGGCCCAGGTGGGCCAGGGCGTCGGTGGCACGCTGCGCGGTGCGGTGCCACAGACGGACCCGGTCGGCCGTCTCGCACAGCCGGCCCAGACCGCTGCCCGTGGACAGCCCCGCGCCGATCCAGTGGACCGTGCCGGTGGCGGGAACGCGCTCAGACATCACCGAACTCCCCTTCTACGACGCCGAGTTCGCGGCACGCCTGATGGAAACGGTCCAGACAGCGCCCCCACGCCCCGCCGACCCCGAACTCCAGCAGCTGAAGCACCAGCGCGGCGGAGAAGTCGGTGCTGGACTCCCGTGGGAGGAGCGACGGCAGGTTGTCGATGGCGATCAGGTCCAGCGGCGGTTCCTTGCGCAGACGGCGCACCGGGTCGTCCCACTCCGTGGTGCGGTCGTAGACCGGCAGGACGTTGAGGGGCGAGCCGACGTCGCACGTCACGTCGCACAGCGTGCGCAGGCGGCGGGCCGGGTCGTCGAGGTCCTCCTCGCGCAGGAAGGGCGGGACGGGTGTGGTGGCGAGGACGGAGTTCACCATGACGTCGTGGGCGAGCAGGGCCCCGCGGTCCAGGTCTCGCGTCTCGGCGAGGTCCCAGCAGGTCGGCTCGATCCCGGCCGTATGGAAGGCCACGCGCGCGCCCCGGCCGCTGCGGCCCAGAGCGCCGATCACCAGAGCCGTGAACTCCTCGTCCCCGGCGACCGGTTGAAGCACCGCGTCGAGCTCCTCCTTCGACCCCGGCACCAGGGGCGCGACCAGCCTTCCCCGGTGCTGCTGCACGGCCAGCGCGGCGCCCAGGTATCCGGCCCAGAACCCGAACGCGGCGAGACGGCGGCCGTCGTCGTCGACCAGGTACTCCAGGTCGAGGAGCGAACCGCCGCCCGCGGCGAACCGCCGCAGCAGAGCCTCCGCGCCCGGCTGCCGCTTGTAGGCGTGCCCGAAGAAGATGTGCCGGTGCGGCAACTCGCCCGGCTCGTCCGGGAGTTCCTTCAGGCCGAGGATCACGGCGTCGCCCGGCGCCGACACCCACGTCCCCGCGGGCACGACGCCGCAGCCCGCCGCCTCGTACTCCTCGACCGGGAAGATCCGCTGGGGGGACTCCTCCACCGTCAGCCTCACCCCGCTGTCGACGAGCCGCCGGGCGTCGGACGGGACGATCGGTGTGCGGCGTTCGGTCGTACGGGGCTCGTGGCGGAGCCACAGGTGGAGCTCTGTCATACGAGGTTGGCCTCCGGGCGCGGGGCGTCGGCCGCGAACCGGCCGGCGCTCAAGGGGCTGACGTCCACGAAGGGTACGCGGCCCAGGTACAGGTCGCGGATCACCTCGCCGACGGCCGGCCCCTGCAGGAAGCCGTGCCCGGAGAAGCCGGTGGCGTAGAGGAACCGGGAGACCGAACTCGCCTCGCCGATCAGGGCGTTGTGGTCGGGCGTGATCTCGTAGAGGCCCGCCCAGCCGCCCGTGCGGCGCAGGTCGAGCAGGGCGGGGGCGCGCTGCTCCATGGCCGCGTACAGGGCGGGGATCCAGCGGTCGTGGGGGTCGGTGGCGAAGCCGGGCCGCTCGTCGGGGTCGGACATGCCGAGGAGGAGACCGGGGCCCTCGGCGTGGAAGTAGAGGCTGGTGGTGAAGTCGATGGTCATGGGGAGGTCGGGGCGCAGCCCGGCGACCGGTTCCGTGAACGCGATCTGTCGGCGCAGCGGCACCACCGGCAGGTCCACGCCCGCCATCGCGCCGACCGCCTTCGACCAGGGGCCGGCCGCGCAGATCACCGTGTTCGTGGCGATCCGGCCGAGGGTCGTCGAGACGGCGGTGATCTGCTCGCCGTGCAGCTCGATGCCGGTGACCTCGGTGTGCCGCAGGATCCGGGCGCCGAGGGCGCGGGCGGCGGAGGCGTAGCCGTGGACGACGGCCTCGGGGGTGCAGTGGCCGTCGTCCGGCGAGAAGGCCGCGGCGAGCAGGCCGTCGGTGCTGATCAGCGGGGAGAGCCTGTGGGCCTCCTTCGGCGTGATCATGCGGCTGGGCACGCCGAGCGAGTTCTGCAGCCGCACGCTCTCCTCGAAGGAGGCGACCTCCTGCGGCGTCGACAGGAGGAAGAGATAGCCGACGCGGTGCAGCCCGATGTCGTACCCCGTCTCCTCCTGGAAGCGGCCGAACGCCTCCAGACTGCGCGCACCGAGCTGGATGTTCAGCTCGTCGGAGAACTGCGCCCGCACCCCGCCCGCCGCCTTCGACGTCGACCCCGAGGCGAGCTCGTCGCGTTCCACGAGGATCACGTCGCGGACACCCGCGGCGGCGAGGTGGTAGGCGATGCTCGCGCCCATCACCCCACCGCCGATGACGACGGCACTGGCCTGCATGTTCACGGGCGAGCCTCCCAGGGGTGTCGGGTCGTCCCCTGTTCCTGTCCGTACTCCCGGGCCCGTAATCGCATGTTCAGGACAGGTGCGCCACGGCGTCCAGGTGCGGCAGCACATGGTCGAGCCGCTCGCGCTTGGTGCGCAGGTAGGTGATGTTGCTCTCGCACGGCGGTATCAGCAGCGGCACCGTCTCGGCGACCTGGATGCCGTGCCGCACCAACGCCTCGCGCTTGCGCGGGTTGTTGGACAGCAGGCGTACGGAGTTCACGCCGAGGTCCTGGAGGATGTTGGCGGCGACGCCGTAGTCGCGGGCGTCCACCGGAAGTCCGAGGGCGAGGTTGGCCTCGACGGTGTCCAGGCCCTCCGCCTGCAGGGCCATCGCGCGCAGCTTGGCGAGCAGCCCGATGCCACGCCCCTCGTGGCCCCTCAAGTACACGACGATGCCACTTCCTTCGGCGACCACCGCCTTCAGCGCGGAGGCCAGCTGATCGCCGCACTCGCAGTGCTGGGAGCCGAACGCGTCACCCGTCAGGCACTCGGAATGCAACCGGGTCAGCACGTCGTCCGTACCGATCTCACCGTGGACCAGGGCTACTTGTTCGTCACCACGATCGTGGTCCATGTAGCCGACCGCCCGGAATTGCCCGTACACCGTGGGCAGCGGTGCATTCACGACGCGTTCCACGCCGGTGCGCTTGACGGTCTTCTTGCCGAGTACGCCGATGTTGTCTGTCATGATCTGATTCCTAAGCAGAGACGAAAGGCCGTGGAGAAATGAGTGGTTCGGGCGCGCGTACGGCGGCATATGGACTGGTGCCGGCGGACACTACGGAAGAGGTACGCACCAGGGCGGCGGGTGTCTCAACACAGGTCGCCGTCCTTCCGGTGGGAAGCTTCGAACAACACGGTCCGTTTCTTCCGCTGGCGACCGACACGCTGGTCGCCTGTGCCGTGGCCCGGGAGATCGCCGCGGCGTACCCGGTGCACCTCCTTCCGCCGGTGACGGTCTCCTGCTCGCACGAGCACGCGGCCTGGCCCGGTACCGTCAGCATCTCCTCCGTGACCCTTCATGCGGTGGTGTCGGACATCGCGGCCTCGCTCCGCCGCAGCGGTGTCGACGCCCTGGTGGTGGTCAACGGACACGGCGGAAACTACGTACTGGGCAACGTCGTTCAGGAATCCTCCGCCCGCGGCGAGCGCATGGCACTCTTCCCGGCCGCGGAGGACTGGGAAGCGGCGCTGCGGCGGGCGGGGGTGGCCACCTCGCTGCTCACCGACATGCACGCGGGAGAAATCGAGACCTCCATCCTTCTGCACACGCACCCCGAATTGCTGAAGCCTGGTTATGAGACCTCCGATTTCGTCGCGGACGACCGTCGCCATCTGCTCACCCTCGGTATGTCCGGCTATACCGATTCGGGCGTCATCGGACGGCCTTCGCTGGGTTCCTCGGAAAAGGGGAAGGAACTGCTCGCGAGCCTCGCGGATTCCTTCGGTGCGTATTTCTCGCTGCTCACCTCGGAAGGCTCGCAGGACGGGCGCGCATAGTCGTCGGCGGCGGGTTCCGGGGCCTGTTCGGAACCCGCCCGGAGGCCCCCGTACCAGCGGGCGACCAGGACGACGGCGCCCGGCAACGCGGCGACGAAGCTGAGCACGCCGTACACGACGGCGACGGCCACCCCGCTGCTCGCGCCGAGCCCGGCCGCGCCGAACGCCCAGGCGGTGGCGCCCTCGCGGGGCCCGAACCCGCCGACGTTCAGCGGCACTCCCATGGCGAGCAGCGCCAGCACGGCCAGCGGCATCAGTACGGCGACGGAGGCGCCGGAGCCGGCCACGCGGGCGGCGAGCACGAACATCCCGATGTGACCGGCCAGGACGAGCAGCGAAGAGACGCTGACGCCCGGCCAGTTGCGGCGGGACAGCAGCCCCTCGCGGGCCTCGGCGAGCGTGGCGCGCAGGGCCCGTCCGCGACGGGACGGAGTCGGCCGGTTCATGCGTACGGCGACGACGACGGCAAGGGCGCCGACGGCGGCGAGCGCGACCAGCGGAGCGAAGTGCCGGGCCTCGCTCAGCACCGGTGACGGCATGGTCAGCAGCACGGTTCCGCCCACGACCGCCAACGCGACCTGCCCGGCGACCCGTTCGAGCACGACCGACCGCACACCGCGGCCCATGTCACCGGCGCTCTGTCCGTGCCGCACCGCCCGGTGCACATCGCCGAGGACACCGCCTGGGAGGGCGGCGTTCAGGAACAGCGCCCGGTAGTAGTCGGCGGTGGCCGCCCCGAGCGGCAGCCGGATCTTCAGCCCCCGGGCCACCAGCGCCCAGCGCCACGCGCTGAGCACGGTGGTGGCGATACCGATCAGGAGCGCCACCACGAGGGTCGTCGCATCGATCCGCCGCAGCCCGTCGAGCAGCACACCGGTCCCCAGCCGCCACAGCAGCGCGCCGAGGATGACGACACCGGCGACGGTGCCGAAGTGGGTGCGTACCGCACGGGAGTTGAGGCGTGTCAGGACCCGGCGCCACCAGGGGGCGTCGGGCGCGGGCCGCGCGGAGGAGACGATCACGCCGATACGGTCCTGGGAGACGGCGGGACCGAGGACATCGGTCCGCGCCCGCAGAGCCTCCTCCCTCGCCGCGAGGCAGGCCGACCCGTCCGTCCATACCTCGACCACGACCGCAGCGGGGCCGACGGCCGCACCCGTCGGGGTCCGGGACTCGACGTCCGCGCCCTGCCCGGCCTGCACGGCGCCGCGCCGGTCGGCACGCACCACGACCGCCCCCGCCGTCTCCACGCTCATGACGCCCCGCCCATCGGCCGCGACAGCGCCAGTAGGTCGCTGTGATGGACCGTGACGTGCAGCTCTCCGGCCTCGCAGGCCTCCAGGCGGTCGCGCAGATACCGTTCTGCACGGGCCTGGAGCTCGGGGCGCTGGTCGACGGCCGCGCCGACCCAGCCGCGCAGCCACTGGGCCGTGAGCGCGGCCTCGCCGGGGCCCAGGCGCCAGGGGCTCGGGTTGACCCGTACCGTGGCGCCCCGATCCGAGAAGGCCTCGCAGGCGACGGTGATCGAGTCGGGGCCGAGCAGTCCGTCACGCCGCTGGTGGGCGTTGAAGGCCTCGGCTATCTCCTCGTCCATGGGGTCGGACGCGGTGAGTTCGACGCGGCCCGCGACCGAGAGGGTCAGCAGCGCCGGGCAGCCGGCGCCCGTGCAGGCGGCGGCGAGGGTCTCGATCTCCTCGCGGGTGAGGACGTCGAGGAGTGCGGAGGCGGTCACCAGGGAGGCGCCGGCGAGCCCGTCCGGGGTGAGCCGGGCGATGTCACCGCGCCGGGTCTCGACGGTGACCCGGCTGCCGTCGGCGGCGACCCGAGGGGAGGCGACGGCCGCGAAGTGCAGCAGATAGGGGTCGCGGTCGTGCAGGACCCAGTGCTGGGCGCCGTCGAGGTGGGGCGCGAGCCAGCGGCCCATCGAACCGGTGCCGCACCCCAGGTCGTGGATGACCAGACCGGCCTTGCCCGGCAGGTTGGCGAGCCGGATCCGCAGCGGGTCGAGCAGGTCGTGCGAGCGGGCGGCGGCGTCGGCGGGCTCACGCAGCTCCAGCCACTCCGGCGCGTAACGGGCCGGCTCGTCCGGCCCGGTCTCCCGCAGTCGTACGGTGGCCCGCTCGCCGGGGCGGCCGGCGGGCCCCGCGCCGGGGATCACGGAGTCCGCGGACGGGTCCGCTGCGTGCGGGCCGACCTGCGTGGAGGAGTCCGTCGACAAGCCCATGTTCGCCTCCCTCGGTCCCGGCTGTGCCGGGATCTTCCCGCTGACCTGTGCCGTCCTGTTCATGCCGCCCTCCTGGGTTCGCTCGGGAGCCGGCCCAGTACTCCGGCGAGGCTGCGGGCCGTGGTCGCCCAGCCGTCCAGGGCGGACCGCCGCCTCCGGGCGGCCGCCTTCAGCCGGCGTCGTACGTCGGCCTCGCCGAACCAGCCGCGCAGTTCGGCGGCGAGCGCGGCGGGGTTCTCCGGCGGGACGAGGATGCCGGGCACACCGCCGTCGGGGGCGCGTCCGACCGCCTCGGGGAGGCCGCCGACATCGGTCGCGAGGACCGGGATGCCGCGCGCGAGGGCCTCGGTCACCGCCATGCCGTACGTCTCCGCGTAGGAGGTGAGGACCATCAGGTCGGCGGTGTTGTAGCTGGCGTCGAGCTCGGCGCCGGCCTGCGGGCCGACCAGGTGGATGCGGTCCTCGAGACCGTTCTCCTCGATCAGCGTCCGCAGATGGGCGACGTATTCGGGGTCCTGCTCAAGCCCGCCGACGCAAGAGCAGCTCCACGGCAGATCGGCCGCCGCGGCCAGCGCCTGCACCAGCCGGTGCTGGCCCTTGCGCGGTGTCACCGCGGCCACGCACAGCAGCCGGGAGACACCGTCGGTGCCGGAGGCGAGGGGCGCGATGTCGGCGCCGGGGGCGGCGACATGGACGCGCTCGGGGGCGAGGCCGTGGTGCGAGACCAGGCGTCGTACGGCCCAGTCGCTGGTGGCGATGACGGCGGGCACGGCCCGCAGCACGTCACGCTCCTTGGCGTCCAACTCGGCGGCCACGGAGGGCTCGAGGCCCGTCTCGTCGCCGAGCGGAAGATGCACGAGGACGGCGAGGTTCAGCCGCTCCGTCTCCGGGACGACGATCTCCGGGACGCCGCAGGCGACCAGGCCGTCCAGCAGCACCACGGTTCCGTCGGGCAACTCCCGCAGCGTACGGGCGAGTTCCGCGCGGGCCTCGATGCCCGGCCGGGGCCACTCCCCGCTCACGGCGTGCTTGTGCACCTGCCAGCCGAAGCCGGGCAGGTCCAGACTCACGCGCCGGTCATAGGCGTTGCCGCCGCTCGGGGCGGCCGGGTCGTCGACGCCGCCCGGCATCACGAAGTGCACGGAGCGCAGGGACATGGGGAGGATCTCGGCGTTCTTGAGGAGGGCGTTCTGCACGGGCACATAGTCGAGTGCCCGCTTCCCCGCCTTCTTCTCCAGCGTCACGTCGGTCACAGGGCACGCTCGTAACTCGCCCAGGCGATGTGCGACTCGTGCAGCGTGACGGTGATGCCCGCGATGCCCTTGGCACCCTCGCCGAGCGCGCCCTTCGCGATGCGCTCGGCGAGCCGGTCGGCGATGACCTTGGCCAGGAACTCCGTCGAGGTGTTGATCCCGGCGAACTCGGGCTCGTTGTCGAGGTTGCGGTAGTTCAACTCGCTCACCACGGCGCCGAGTTCCTGCGTGGCCAGTCCGATGTCGACGACGATGTTGTCGTCGTCCAGCTGCTCGCGCCGGAATGTGGCGTCCACCAGGAACGTCGCTCCGTGCAGGCGCTGCGCGGGTCCGAAGACCTCACCGCGGAAGCTGTGGGCGATCATGATGTGATCGCGGACGGTGACACTGAACAACGGACGACCCTCCAGGTGCGGCGCGTCTGGTCCCCCGGCCGTTGGCCGCCGGGGGATGCCGTGTAGTACGGCTCTTCGCTTCCCCGCGTTCAGCCGCCTCTCACTCTTTTCTCAGGTCAGGCGGTCTTGCCCTCCCGAAAGTCGTCCCGGATTGAACGACTGCGTCAGGCTGTGTCCGCGTACCGCACCCGGTGGCAGAGCGCCGGGATCTCCCCGGAGGCCAGGCGCGGCATGACGTCCGGCAGTTCCTCGAAGGCGGACTCACCGGTGATGAGGGCGTCGAGGGCGGGGTCGGCGAGGAGTTCGAGGGCGAGGGCCAGCCGGTCGGCGTACGTACGGCTGGAGCGGCGGGCCGGGGAGACGGTGCCGACCTGGCTGGAGCGGATGACGAGCCGCCGGGAGTGGAAGGCCTCGCCGAGCGGGAGGCCGACCTTCCGGTCGCCGTACCAGCTCAGCTCCAGGACGGTGCCCTCGGGTCTGAGCAGCTCAAGGGCGCGCGCGAGCCCCTGCTCGGTCGCGCTCGCGTGCACCACGAGGTCCCGTTCACCGAGAGCGTCCGCCGGCAGGGCGAAGTCGACGCCGAGAGCCCGGGCGACCTTGGCGCGGGCGGGATCGGCGTCCACCAGCTGGACCCGTACACCCGGAAAACGGGCGAGCAGGGCGGCAACCGAGCAGCCGACCATGCCTCCGCCGACCACGGCGATGCGGTCGCCGATCAGCGGCGCGGCGTCCCAGAGAGCGTTGACGGCGGTCTCCAGCGTCCCGGCGAGGACGGCGCGCTCGGCGGGAACGGTGTCCGGTACGACGGTGACGGCGGAGGCGGGGACGACGTACCGGGTCTGATGCGGATAGAGACAGAAAACGGTCCGCCCGACCAGCTCCTGGCTCCCCTCCTCCACCACCCCCACATTGAGATAGCCGTATTTCACGGGTGCGGGGAACTCGCCCTCCTGAAAGGGCGCCCTCATGGCGGCGTGCTGGCTCTCGGGCACCCCGCCCCGGAAGACGAGGGTCTCCGTCCCGCGGCTCACCCCGGAGAAGAGCGAGCGCACCACCACCTCGCCCTCCGCGGGTTCCGGCAGGTCGACGTCCCGTATCTCGCCGACCCCCGGACGGCCCAGCCAGAACGCGCGCGAGATGCGGTTCATCGACGTCCTCCTGAACGATCGGGAAGTGGTTCACGTACCGAGGTGTGCACAGGCCGCGCACAGTACGCGGCGTTGATCGACTCTGTCACATGGCCGGAGGACCTGCGGTGGCCCTGAACAACACTTACGACGCAAGGCTGGTTCAGCAGGAGACCGCTGTGGGAGCGGGCGTTCAGATCCTGTTGCTGGCCCTGCTCGGTACGGCGATCGGCTTGGGGCCGGCGGGCTGGCTGACCGGCCTCGCCTTCGCCGTCGCCACCTGGGCCGTGCTCTCGCGGGCGCTGCACAGGACCCGGCCGCGCTCCTTCGGACCTGCCAACCGGGTGACGCTCGGCCGAGCCACGCTGGTCGGCGGTGTGACGGCCCTGGTGGCGGACTCCTTCGAGAGCTCCCCGCCGGTGACGGTCTTCGTGGGCCTGACGGCGGTGGCGCTGATCCTCGACGGCGTGGACGGCAAGGTGGCCCGCGCCACCAACACCTCGACCGCGCTGGGCGCCCGGTTCGACATGGAGGTGGACGCCTTCCTGATCCTGGTGCTGAGCGTCTACGTCTCCATGCAGCAGGGCCCGTGGGTCCTCCTGATCGGCGGTATGCGCTACGCCTTCGTGGCGGCGGCCCGCGTCCACCCCTGGCTGAACGCCCCGCTCCCCCCGAGCATGGCCCGCAAGACGGTCGCCGCGATGCAGGGCATCTGCCTCCTCCTGGCCGCCTCGGACTACCTCCCCCCCATGGCCTCCTTCGGTGTCACCGCCCTGGCCCTGACCTCCCTGACCTGGTCCTTCGGCCGGGATGTCCGCTGGCTGCACCGGACGTCCCGCGTCCAGGACGGCGAGGTCGAGGAGATGCTGGAACTGGAGGCGGAGCGGGAGACCGTGGCTTCCTGAGCGGCGGCCACCCCTGGAGCGGGATACGGCGGCCTTGAGGGCCCCTCACCGGTCGATCGGGTACCGGTACACCGTCGACTCCCGCCGCTGGAACCCCAGCCGTTCGTACAGCCGGTTCGCGGCCTCCCGGTCCGGTCGGGAGGTGAGGTCCACGGTGCGGGCACCGGCCTTTCCGGCGATGCTCAGGGCCTCCTCCATCAGCAGGCCGGCGATCCCGTGTCCGCGTGCGGCGGTGTCCACGACCACGTCCTCGATGCGGGCCCGCAGGCCGGAGGGCAGTGGGGACATCGTCAGGGTGAGGGTGCCGACGATCTCGCGGTCGGCGCGGGCGACGAGGACCGTGTTCGTGTCGGACGCCAGGATGCGGGTGACGGCGTCGGCATCCAGTGGCTTCGCGGTGCGGGACAGTTGGGGCAGCAGGCGGCCGAAGGCGTCGGTGAGTTCCTGGTCCGCCTCTCGCACGATCTCCACATCGATCTTCATGACGCCGACCCTATCGACGCGGCACCGACCGAACCGCCGGCGGCGGTACGGCGGCCAGGACCAGCCACGGAACCGCCGGCGGCCTCCTGTACGGCAGGCGTGGCGTGTGCCAGTGGTGAGCGGGGGGTCCTTGCTCACGGGCTGACGACACCACCGTCAGGCCGCGCGCCGGACCCCTTCCCGATGTGCCCTGACGATGTCCGCGTACCGGTGCCCGCTTCCCTTGATCGTGCGGACCTGTGTCCGGTAGTCGACATGGACCAGCCCGAACCGCTTGTCGTAGCCGTACGCCCACTCGAAGTTGTCCAGCAGCGACCAGGCGAAGTACCCGGCCAGCGGGGCGCCCTTGCGGGCGGCCGAGGCGCAGGCGGCGAGGTGGCGCTCCAGGTAGTCCCGGCGCTCGGGGTCATGGACGGTTCCGTCGGGTCGTACGACGTCCGGGTAGGCGGAGCCGTTCTCGGTGACGTACAGCCTGCGGGCGCCGTACTCGCCGGTGAGACGGAGCAGAAGCGCCTCGATGCCGCTGGGGTCGACCTCCCAGTCCATTCCGGTACGGGGGACGCCGAGGCGTCGGACCGAACGGGCCCTCGGCATGGGCCCGGTGGGGTCGTCGGCGACGGTGGCCGGCATGTAGTAGTTCAGCCCGAGCCAGTCGAGCGGGGCGGCGATCGTCGCCAAGTCGCCTTCGAGCTCCGGGAGTTCGACGCCGTACAACTCGCGCATGTCGGCCGGAAACCCTCGGCCGTGCACGGGGTCCAGCCACCAACGGTTGACGTGGCCGTCCATGCGATGGGCGGCCCGGACGTCCTCTTCACGGTCCGTGGCCGCGTGGATCGTGGAGAGGTTGGTGACGATACCGACCTGGGCGGACGGGGATGCGGCACGGATCGCCTGCGCGGCGAGGCCGTGACCCAACAGGAGGTGGTAGGAGGCTCGGACGGCGGCCGACAGGTCGGTCAGCCCGGGGGCCATCCTGCCCTCCAGGTGGCCGATCCAGGCCGAGCAGAGGGGCTCGTTGAGCGTGGCCCAGAGGGTGACCCGGTCGGCGAGGCGCTCGGCCACGGCAGAGGCGTACCCGGCGAACGCGAGCGCGGTGTCCCGCTCCGGCCAGCCGCCCCGGTCCTGGAGGGTCTGCGGCAGGTCCCAGTGGTAGAGCGTGGCGGACGGAGTGATGCCGGCTTCGAGCAGCCCGTCGACCAACTCGTCGTAGAAGGCCGGCCCCTTGGGATTGACCGGGCCGTCGCCGCCCGGGATCACCCTGGGCCAGGCGATCGACAACCGATAGGCGTTCGTGCCCAGTTGACGCATCAGGGCGATGTCCTCGCGCCAGCGGTGGTAGTGGTCGCAGGCCACGTCACCGTGGTCGTTGCCCGCGACCTTGCCGGGGGTGTGCGAGAAGGTGTCCCAGATCGACGGGGCGCGGCCGTCCTCCGCGACGGCTCCCTCGATCTGGTACGCCGATGTGGCCGTCCCCCACAGGAAGTCGGACGGGAAGGCGGCGAGGTCGATGCGGTCGGACACGTAAGTCCCTTCGGATGCGGACGAGTGGGTCACTTGACGGCCCCTGCCGTCAGCCCGGCGACGAGATAGCGCTGCAACAGCAGGAAACCGGCGACCACGGGCACACTGACGACCAGCGAGGCGGCCATGATCTGGTTCCAGTACACGTCGTTGAGGGTGGAGTAGCCCTGGAGACCGACGGCGAGGGTACGGGTGGTGTCGTTGGTCATGACGGAGGCGAAGAGCACCTCGCCCCAGGCGGTCATGAAGGCGTAGACGGCGACCGCCACGATGCCCGGGACCGCGGCCGGCACGACCACGCGGAAGAGGGCCCCGAGCGGTCCGCAGCCGTCCACCAGCGCCGCCTCGTCCAGGTCGCGCGGCACCGAGTCGAAGTACCCGATCAGCATCCAGATCGAGAACGGGAGCGAGAAGGTGAGATACGTCAGGATCAGGCCGCCGCGCGAGCCGAACAGGGCGATTCCGGTGGCGTTGCCGATGTTGACGTAGATGAGGAACAGCGGGAGCAGGAAGAGGATGCCCGGGAACATCTGCGTGGACAGGACGGTGACCGTGAAGACGCGCTTGCCGTGGAAGTCGTAACGACTGACGGCGTATGCGGCGAACACCGCGATCACCACCGAGCAGACCGTCGCCGCGCCCGCCACGATCAGCGAGTTCATGAAGTAGCGCGCCAGCGGGATCGTGGACCAGATGTCGATGTACGGACGGATCGTCAGATCCGTCGGCACCCAACGGAAATCGCCCGTGACATCGGCGAGGGGCTTCAGCGAACTGGAGACCATGACGTACACCGGCACCAGGACGAACCCGGTGAGGAGGGTGAGGAAGACGCGCCGGGACCAGAGGAAGGAACTCGGCGGCGCCATGGGCGACTCAGGCATCGGCTGCCCTCCGTCCACGCGACGTGAGTGCCAGGTACACGCCCGTGACGACGAGCAGGAACAGCAGCAGGAGCACGGACATCGCGGAGCCGGTACCGAAGTTCCAGGTGACGAAGGACGCTTGGTAGATGTGGACCGAGATGAGGTCCGCGGCCTCGGGGGCGGCCTTGCCGAACAGGACGTAGGGCGTGTTGAAGTCGTTGAAGGTCCACAAGAAGAGGACCAGCACCAGGACTTGGTTGACCGGACGCAGCGAGGGCAGGGTGATACGGCGTATCTGCTGCCACATCCCGGCGCCGTCCAGGGCGGCCGCCTCGTACAACTCCCTCGGGATGTTCTGGAGTCCGGCCATGACGATCAGGAAGGCGAAGGGCCAGCCCTTCCACACCGACACCGTGAGCAGCGCGTAGAAGCTGTTGTCGCCGATCAGCCAGAAGGACGGCTTGTCGGTGAGGTGCAGTTGGTCGTGCAGGACGTGGTTCACCAGGCCGTTGTCGTGCTGGAACATGAACACCCAGGTGATGACGGCCGCGTAGACCGGCAGGGCGTACGGCACCAGGAACAGGGCCCGCAGCAGTCCGCGGCCGGCGAAGGTGTCCTGCATGCAGATCGCCGCCGCCGTACCGATCAGCCAGCACAGGCCGACCGAGAGGAGGGTGAAGCCGACGGTGACGAAGAAGGAGTGGAGCAACGCCTCGCCGACCGGGGCGTCGAAGTCCACCGACACCTTGTAGTTGCCCAGGCCGGACCAGGGCGCGCTGCCCCAGTCGCGGATGTAGAACTGGGTGAGTTCCTTGAAGCTCATCACGATGCCGATCACCATCGGCACCAGGTGGACCAGGAGTTCGAGGAGCAGGGCGGGCAGGAGCAGCAGGTACGGGAGTCCGATGCGGCGGATCCGGCCGGGCCGGCGGCGACGTGGCTCACGCGCCGCCTCCCCTGCGGAACTCCCCCTCATCGAAGGCTCCTTGAGGGTGGTGGTGGTCATCGGGCTCACTTCGCCGGCATCTGCTGCTGGGCCTTCTCGAGCTTCGCCTTCACCGAGTCGGTGGTGACCGCGCGCCCGGCGGCCACGTCGGCGAACAGGTCCTTGACCGCCGTACCGACCGCCGTCTCGAACTGCGACTCGTCGGCGACCTGCGGCAGCGCGGCGGCGCTCTTGGCGAGGGTGTCCTTGAGGACCGCGTTCGACGGGGAGTTGAAGGCCGCGTCGGTCTGCGCCGCCTTCACCGGCGGGATCGAGCTGTACGCCGTGTTGAGGATCTTCTGCTCGGCGTCGCTGGTCATGAACTTCACGAACTCCGTGGCGCCGTCGAGGTTGTGGGTGTTCTTGAAGACGGCCAGGTTGATGCCGGCGACCATCGAGTTGACCTGGGTTCCGGTGCCGGGGGTGCCGGACTGCACGGGGACGGGCGCGACGCCGTACGAACTCTCGTTCATCCCCTGCGACTTGAGGTTGGCGGACGCCGACTGCCACAGCAGCATCGCCTGCTTGCCCTTGGCGAAGTCGCTCACGGACTGGTTCTGCGCGTACTCGGCGTCACCGGTCGGGATGACCTTGTCCTTGGCCATCAGGTCGACGTACTGCTTGACCGCGGTGACCACGCCGTCGCCCGTGAAGTCGGCCTTGCCGTCGGCGGTGAAGAAGTCGGCGCCGTGCTGCTTGGCGAAGACGAAGACGTGGTGGATGTTCTCCGAGAGGTTCGAACCCTCGGCGCCCAGCGGGGACTTGCCCTTCGCGGTTATCTTCTTGCCGTCGGCGACCAACTCGGCCCAGGTGGCCGGGGGTTGGCTGATTCCGGCGTCGGCGAAGATCTGCTTGTTGTAGTAGAGGGCGTAGGCCATCGAGTAGAGCGGTACGGCGGCCGGGTCCTTGCCCGCCGCGCCCGTCGAGCCGAGGGCCGAGTCGACGAAGCGGTCCTTGCCGCCGATCTTGGCGAAGTTCTTCGCGTCCCAGGGCAGCAGCGCGCCGGTGGCCTGCAGGGAGGCGCTCCAGGTGTTGCCGATGTTGAGGACGTCGGGGCCCTGGCCGGAGGTGGTCGCGGTGAGGATGCGGTTCAGCAGGTCGGACCAGGGGACGACCTCCAGCTTCACCTTGATGCCGGTCTGCTTCTCGAACTTGGCGAGCTCGGGCTGCAGGACCTTCTTGTCGACGGCGATGCTGGCGCCCTGGTTGGAGGCCCAGTACGTGAGCGTCTTGGGCGAGTCGTTCGACCCGCCGCCGCTGGACGAACCGCCTCCGCAGGCCGAGGCGGCAAGGGCGAGTGACAGGGTGACGGCGCCTACGGCCGCGGCTCGGATGCTGCGCATGGCTCCCGGTGTCCCTTCGGGGATTGCACTCATGACTTAATTTAGGACGTGAGTTAAACCTCAAGGGATGGGCTCGTCAAGGGGTGCGGCAACCCTTGTGGAACTCCGGTCCCACCTCTTGACGCACCCCTTCGGCCAGTTGAAACATTCACCGGCGAGAGAGCGCTCCCAAGCCCCACCCCGTTCACTTCCTGAACAGGAGAGCCGCCCCATGCCCCTGCCTGCCATAGGCCGCAGAACCGTCCTCGGCGCCGCCGCCCCCGCCGTGCTCGGCCTGTCCGGCCGCGCGTCCGCCACCCCGTCCTCGGCGGCGCCCCGCAAGCCGCGTCTCCTTCCCGGCGGCGGTGACCTCGGCCCGAACGTCCTGGTCTTCGACCCGTCCACCCCGGGCATCCAGGCCAAGCTGGACGAGGTCTTCAAGCAGCAGGAGTCGGCTCAATTCGGCACCGGCCGCTACGCGTTGCTCTTCAAGCCGGGCGTCTACGACGGACTCAACGCCCAACTCGGCTTCTACACCTCGATCATGGGCCTGGGCCTCTCCCCCGACGACACGACCATCAACGGCGATGTCACGGTCGACGCGGGCTGGTTCAACGGCAACGCCACGCAGAACTTCTGGCGTTCGGCGGAGAACCTGGCCCTGGTCCCGGCGAACGGCACCAACCGCTGGGCGGTCGCACAGGCGGCTCCGCTGCGCCGTATGCATGTGCGCGGCGGCCTCAACCTCTCGCCCACGGGCTACGGTTGGGCCAGCGGTGGCTATATCGCCGACAGTCGCATCGACGGCCAGGTCGGTCCGTACTCGCAGCAGCAGTGGTACACCAGGGACAGCGCGATCGGCAGCTGGCTCAACGGCGTCTGGAACATGGTGTTCTCAGGCGTCGAGGGCGCACCGGCGCAGAGCTTCCCGAGCCCGCCCTACACCACACTGGACACGACCCCCGTCTCGCGCGAGAAGCCCTTCCTCCACGTCAACAGCGCTTGCGGCCTCCGCGTCTTCCTGCCGGAGAAGCGCACCAACGCACGGGGCGTGACCTGGGGCAACGGCACCCCGCGCGGCATCTCGCTCCCCCTCTCGCAGTTCTACGTCGCCAAGCCGGGCGTCTCCGCCGCCACCCTCAACCAGGCGCTCGCACAAGGACTTCACCTGCTGCTGACGCCGGGGATCTACCACCTCGACCGCCCGATCCAGGTGAACCGCGCGGGCACCGTCGTCCTGGGCCTGGGTTACGCAACACTCGTCCCGGACAACGGAGTTACGGCCCTTCGCGTGGCCGACGTCGACGGCGTACGCCTGGCGGGCTTTCTCATCGACGCCGGGCCGGTCAACTCCCCCACCCTGCTGGAAGTCGGCCCGCGAGGAGCCTCCCGGGACCACTCCGCCAACCCGACCACCGTCCAGGACGTCTTCGTCCGCATCGGCGGCGCGGGCGCCGGCAAGGCCACCACCAGCGTGGTCATCAACAACAGGCACACCATCGTCGACCACACCTGGGTCTGGCGCGCCGACCACGGCGACGGCGTCGGCTGGGAGACCAACCGCGCCGACCACGGGATCGTCGTCAACGGCGACGACGTGCTGTGCACCGGCCTGTTCGTGGAGCACTTCAACAAGTACGACGTGCAGTGGTACGGGCAGCGGGGCCGCACGATCTTCTTCCAGAACGAGAAGGCGTACGACGCCCCGAACCAGGCCGCGATCCAGAACGGCTCCGTGAAGGGCTACGCGGCCTACAAGGTCGGCGACGGCGTGACCGCGCACGAGGGCTGGGGGCTGGGGAGTTACTGCTTCTACAACGTCGACCCGAGCATCGTGCAGCACAGTGGCTTCGCGGCGCCGAACCGGCCGGGGGTGCGCTTCCACGACCTGCTGGTGGTCTCGCTGGGCGGCCAGGGGCAGTACGAGCACGTCATCAACGACACGGGGGCGCCGACGTCGGGCACGTCCACGACCCCTTCGACGGTGGTGTCGTATCCCTGAAATCGCCTCTCTGAAATCGCCTCTCTGAAGTCATCTCATTGAGGTTATCTCTCTGAAGTCATCTCTCTGAAGTCGTCTCTCTGAAACGGCGGTTGAGCGCCGCAGGGGGCGGCCCCGCCCGCGTACGGGAGGGGCCGCCCCTGGGCGCTAGGACTGCGCCGGTGTCGTGGCCGGTGCCGGCGCGTAGCCGGTCGGGCGGGCCGTGAAGGTGCCGCGGCCCTGGGTCCGGCTGCGCAATCGGGTCGCGTAGCCGAAGAGTTCGGCGAGCGGCACGGTGGCCGTCACGACCGCCGCGCCCGCGCGCGTGACCGAGCCCGAGACCCGGCCGCGGCGCGCGGCGAGGTCGCCGAGCACCCCACCGACGGCGTCCTCGGGCACGGTGACCGTGACCTCGACGACCGGCTCCAGGAGGACCAGTGCGCAGGCGCGCAGGGCCTCGCGGAGACCGAGCTTGCCCGCCGTGCGGAAGGCCGTGTCCGAGGAGTCCTTCACATGGGTCGAACCGTCGGTGAGGGTGACGCGCAGGCCCGTCACCGGGTGGCCGCCGAGCGGTCCCTCGGTGAGGGCGTCCCGGCAGCCGGCCTCGACCGCGCGGACGTACTCCTGCGGAACGCGCCCGCCGACGACCGCCGAGCGGAACGCGAAACCCGTCTCCAGCGGCTCGACGTCGAGAACGACATGGGCGAACTGCCCTGCCCCGCCATCCTGTTTGACGTGCCGGAAGACGAACCCGGACACCCCGCGCCCGACCGTCTCGCGGTAACTCACCCTCGGACGGCCGACGTTGAGCTCGATGCCGTGCGTGAGCCGGAGCTTCTCGGCCGCGACCTCAAGGTGCAGTTCACCCATGCCGGACAGGACGGTCTGGCCGGTCTCGGGGTCCGTGCGTACGACCAACGAGGGGTCCTCCTCGACCAGCCGCGCGAACGCCGAGGCCAGCCGGTCCGCGTCGGCCGACCTGCGGGCCTCGACCGCCACCGAGACCACCGGCTCGGTGACGCCCGGGGGTTCGAGGACGAGCGGGGCGCCGGGAGCGCACAGCGTCGAGCCCGCGCGGGCCGACTTCAGCCCGACCACGGCGACGATGTCCCCGGCGACCGCACGGTCCACCTGGGCGTGCCGGTCGGCCTGGACCCGCAGGATGCGCCCGATCCGCTCGGTGCGGCGGGTGCCCGCGTCCCACACGGTGTCTCCCTTCCCGATCGTTCCCGAGTAGATCCGTACGTACGTCAGTCGCCCCGTCGGCGTGGCGTTCACCTTGAACGCCAGAGCCGCGAACGGCGCCGCCGGATCGGCCGCCCGCTCCTGCTCCGTACCGTCGTAACTGCCTTGTACGGCAGGCACGTCCAGCGGCGAGGGCAGGTAGGAGACGACGGCGTCGAGCAGGGGCTCGATGCCGCGGTTGCGGTAGGCGGAGCCGCAGAGGACGACGATGCCGTCGCCGCTCAGGGTCAGGTCCCGCAGGGCCGCGGCCAGGGTCTCGGCGGACAGCTCCTCCCGCTCGACGAACTCCTCCAGCGCGGCCGGGTGAAGTTCGGCCACGGCCTCCTCCAGCAGCCGGCGGCGCCGGTCGGCCTCCTCGCGGAGGTCCTCCGGCACCGGCAGGACGGCCGCCGTGTCGCTGCCGTCGGTCCACACCAGTGCGCGCAGGCGCAGCAGGTCCACGACACCGGTGAAGCGGTCCTCCGTACCGATGGGCAACTGCACGACCAGGGGCGCCGGATGGAGGCGGTCCCGGATCGAGGCGACGGCGGTGTCGAGGTCGGCGCCCGCGCGGTCCAGCTTGTTGACGAAGGCGATCCTCGGCACGCCGTGCCGGTCGGCCTGCCGCCACACCGACTCGCTCTGCGGCTCGACACCGGCCACGGCGTCGAACACCGCGACCGCGCCGTCGAGCACCCTGAGCGAGCGCTCCACCTCGTCGGCGAAGTCCACGTGCCCCGGGGTGTCGATCAGGTTGAACCGGTGGCCGTCCCACGCGCAGCTCACGGCCGCCGCGAAGATGGTGATGCCGCGGTCGCGTTCCTGGGGGTCGAAGTCGGTGATCGTCGTGCCGTCGTGGACCTCACCGCGCCGGTGGATGGTGCCGGTGGCGTACAGGATCCGCTCGGTGACGGTGGTCTTGCCCGCGTCGACATGGGCAAGGATGCCCAGGTTGCGGACGGTGGTGAGGGCGTTGATGTCGGTGCGCACGGCCCGTCGGCCTTTCTGGTGACTCTGAACAGGGCAGCGCGATTCCCGTGCGAACGGGCACGACCACGGCACACCGGTGGGTCGGAAGGGTGTCGCGTCAGACGTTCGTCACAGGCATCCGGTACCGGCCGCGCAGCGGGCACCGGACGGACGGGGACACGAGGATCACCTCGTACTGCGAGCAGGGGACGACAACAGCGGTGCGGTAGCGCACGACCGGTCTCCCCTCACTCGTCCCGCGCGTCACGGCGACGCACGGTGCGTGGCGAGTGTAGGGAAGGCGGAGGGGCCGGCGCACCGGATTTTCGGGGTGAAAGCCGCCCCCCTTCCGGTCCCGGAAGTTCCGCATGAACTTTCCGGGAACGGCTGGAACTTATCCACCGGGACATTAGTTTCTACGTTGCTGTAGTAACCAATGAGGCACCGGTCCGCCGACCGGTCGGGCCGGGCCTCCCATCCGAACGTCTGGAGTTCTCATGGCCCTGTGGGACCGCATCAAGGAATCCGCGTCGACGATGCAGACCCAGCTCGTGGCGAAGAAGAACGACCTGAAGAGCGGCGCCTTCCGCGACGCCAGCATGGCGATGTGCGCCCTGGTGGCCGCCGCCGACGGCACCATCGACCCGGCGGAGCGGCAGCGCGTGGCCCAGTTGATCGCCACCAACGAGGTCCTGCAGAACTTCCCCGCCGACGATCTGCGCCGCCGCTTCGAGGACAACCTGAACAAGCTGACGGCGGACTTCGCCTTCGGCAAGGTCACCGTGTTGCAGGAGATCGCCAAGGCCAAGAAGAAGCCGGCCGAGGCGCGTGCCGTCGTCCAGATCGGCATCGTGATCGGCGGCGCCGACGGCGACTTCGACAAGACCGAGCAGGCCGTCGTCCGGGAGGCCTGCTTCGCCCTCGACCTGCCTCCGCACGAGTTCGACCTCTGACCGGCCCTCCGGAGGCGGCGCCCGCTACAGCGGGGTCGCCGCCTTCAGGATCAGGAACATGGTGACCGCCGAGTTCGCCGGGGACATCGCGGACAGGACGGCCCCCTCGGACGCGGTCCACACGGCCATGCCGACGGTCGTGACCATGGGCTGCCAAGTGCGGGCGGTCAGCGCCGGGCCCAGCGGCGCGGCCACCCGGCGTGGCACGGGGCCGGGTTCGGCCGCGAGCCCGGCCAGGGCAGGAGCGGGGGTCGGCCATGAGGGGCGCGAGGGGCGGCCGGGGTGGGCGCGGAGGCGGACGGATGACGCGGCACCGCTTTGACCACCGCCCGGGCGGTGATCCGCCGGTCGCCGACCACGCGGGTCGCCTCCTCGTCGGCCCAGCGCTCGACGGTGTGGGCGACGGCCGTGCTCAGGGGCCGTGGGAGCGGGTTGACGTGGGGTCAGGGTCCGTCGGGCAGGCCATGCCTCCGGTCCTGGCCGGGATCGTGGCCGGCTTCGGCGTCAACGTCTGAGAACCGGCCACAACCCGTTCCGGTTGGTTTACACCCGCCGGAACCGGTGAGGCGGCTGGAATGTCCCAGCCCCAGACCACAACCGTCACTCCAGCAAGACCCGCACCTGAGGCCGCGGGTTCCCCGGTCGGCGCACGGGAGGCCCGGACGAGGCAGCGCGACGCCTACTTCGACAACGCGAAGTACCTGGCGATCGTGCTGGTGGCCATCGGCCACGCATGGGAGCCGCTGCGGGACGGCAGCCGTACCGTCAGCGCGCTCTACACCTTCGTCTACGCCTTCCACATGCCGGCGTTCATCGTCGTCTCCGGATACTTCTCCCGGAGCTTCGACGCGAGCCCCGGGCGGCTCAGACGGCTGGTGACCGGGGTGGCCGTCCCGTACGTCGTGTTCGAGACGGCGTACACCCTCTTCACCCGCTGGACCGACCAGGAACCGGACCGGCCGATCAGCCTGCTGGACCCGCTGTACCTGACATGGTTCCTGGTCGCGCTGTTCGTCTGGCGGCTGACCACCCCGCTCTGGCTGCGGGTGCGGTGGCCGCTGCCGATCGCGCTGGCCGTCGCGGCGCTGGCGACGGTCTCGCCGTCCATCGGCAACGATCTCGATCTGCAGCGGGTGCTGCAGTTCCTGCCGTACTTCGTGCTGGGGCTGTGTCTGCGGCCGGAGCACTTCCGGCTGGTGCGCCGCTGGAGCGTGCGGCTGGCAGCCGTTCCGGTCGCGGTCGGCGCGCTCGCCGTGGCGTACTGGACGGTGCCGCGAATGACCGGGGCCTGGTTCTTCCACCGGGACAGCGCGCCGGAACTGGGCGCGCCGACCTGGTACGGGCCACTGATGACGCTGGCCGTCTTCGGCTGCTCGACGGTGCTGGTCGTCTGCTTCCTGTCCTGGGTGCCGGGTCGTCGGATGTGGTTCACCGCACTGGGCGCGGGCACCCTCTACGGCTATCTGCTGCACGGCTTCGTCGCGCAGGGGTCGAGGTTCTGGGGCTGGTACGCGCCCGAGTGGGTCCACCGGCCGCTGGGTGAGCTCACCGCCACCCTCGTCGCCGGAGCGGTGGTGACGGTTCTGTGCACACCGCCCGTCCGGCGGATCTTCCGGTTCGTGGTGGAGCCGAACATGGAATGGGCGTTTCGACGGGATGCGCTCGACCGACGGCCCGTTCCGGAACCGGTCCGCGAACCCGGAACCCGGGCGGAGTCGCAAGCGCTGTCCTGACACAGACCGAACACGAGGAGCCACCACGTGTCCGCCAGACCGACGGACACCCCGGGCACAGTCCCCGAGCATCCCGCCAGGACCTTCCCGAGTACGCCACTCGGCGGGATGCCCCCTCTCCATGTTCCGTCGATGAGTGCCGCGAACGCTCTCCTGGGCCTGCTGGCCGTGCTCGCACGGACCGCCGGTACGGGCTACTTCGTGGTCCAGGAGTTCGCCTACGTCTCCGCCGACCGTCTCGCCCTCGCCCTCGCCCGTGAGGCGGAGGCCGGGGACAGGCGGGCCGCCCGGGCGCTGAAGGTGCTCGAGCGGTTGTCGTTCATGCTGTCCGGTGCCCAGCTGGGCATCACGGTGACCGGTCTGGTGGTCGGCTTCATCGCCGAGCCGTCGGTGTCCGCGCTGATCGAGCCGGCCCTGTCCGGCGTGGGCCTCCCGGACGCGGCGGTCACGGGCCTGTCCGTGGTGCTGGCCTTCGTGGGTGCCACGGTGGTGCAGACGGTGCTCGGCGAGCCGGCCCCGAAGAACCTCGCGATCGCCGTGCCCGATCGGCCGGCCACGTCGTTGGTCTTCACCGTCGTGCTGTCACTGACGATCCGGTGCGCGAGCAGTCACCGAATCCGCCGACAAATTCCATTGGGCCAGGGGAGCACGTCAATCCTCCGGATCCCCGAACCAGCCGCGTTCCTGGGCCAGCAGGGCTATCTGGAAGCGGGTCCGTGCGCCCAGTTGTCTACCCAGATCGCTGATATGGGTCTGAACGGTCCGGCGGCTGAGCCGCAAGGCGCGCGCGATGGCGTCGTCCTTCATCCCCGCGGACATCAGGCGAAGGATGTCCCGCGTCCGACTCTCGAGAGCGCTTTTTTGTCTTTCGGTGCTCGCGGTGGGCGAAGCGCGCCGGTTTTCCAGCGAGAGGGGCACCGCGCGCTCCCACACGCTCTCGAAAAGGGCGGACAGTACTTCCAGCAGTGTCGAGGAGTGCACGACAAGTGACCCCGCGGCGGGATCGTCCCGCCGCAGCGGCATGATCGCCGCGACGCCGTCGAAGATGACGAGTTTCATGGGCAGTCCGGGCAGGAGCCGCAGCTCCCCTTCCGCAGCGGCGCCCCGAAGGGCCGTCTCCAGGCATCCGTCGTCCGCGATTCCGTCGCTGTCGTACACGGACCGGAGCCGGACGCCGGGACGGACCGTGGCGCCCGCCGCGGTGGAAGCGTCGGTAGGGGCGATCCGCGAGGTCACATACGGCGGCTTCGCGAAATGCAGGACCTCCTGCCGACTGCTCCTCAGAAGGTGTGCATAGCGGGCGCCGACCTGTTCATCGCTCTCGACGACCTCGAAGAGGTCCGAGGCGATCTGCTGGCCCGGGGCCGTGCGATAGACCTCGTGGAGCTGCTCCGCGTACAGCTCCGCCCTGGCCAACTCCTGTCGTTTACGGGCCAGAAGGGCGCCCAGCGAGGAGCGGGGCGGGCTGGCGCTCCAACGCGTGGGCCGTTCCCCGACGCGTACGGCAAGGAGTTCGTCTTCCAGGGACCGCAGGGCGGTCCGGGCCGCCGGGGCGGACACGCCGGTCCCTGCCGCGACCGCGTCCTCGTCCGCGCCCGGGTGGCCGACCAGGTATTCCAGTGCCTGCCGGGCGAGGCCGCCCAGGCCGGTGCCTGCCCACAACACATCTAAGGAGGACACGTTCATCAGCGACTCCTCGGAAGATCGGAACGAGGTTCACGCCGATGCTACGCAAGTGCGCAACTGCGCGGGCCCGCAGGCGACGGATCTTGTCAGGCGAAGCTGCCGAGGTCAGGATGATCACAGGTCACCGGCGCGGTGATCTCCGTTCTGACCACATGTCCCGGCCCGTCAACTCCCGTGGCCGCCGCAGGGTGTGCACCCCGATCCCCGGCCGCCCGCAGCCGACCGAGAATCATTACTGTGCAGAAATAGGCCCCACGCGTTCGATTTGAGCGACGGGGTCCCGTTGGCATGGATATTTATTTCCGACCTGGATCGCATTCCCCTTTCACGGAATCGACCCAATGACATGCACATGTAACACGACGTTTATTGCCAATCGGGCCTCGAAGTACGCCAATTGATGGTGGTGAATGCGATGACCCGCATTCGCCGTCGACCCTTGCAATGCAAACTGAGGAGTGACGTTTTGCGCGTCCCACCGAGAACCGGTTCAGCTTTACGCCGAAGAGCCGCCGCCTGTCTGACCGTCCTGAGTGCCGCCGCCATGACGGTCCTGGGCATGCAGATCCCGGCCCACGCGGCGGCCCCGTCCATATCCTCGGCGTCCTCGGCATCCTCTGCCAAGAAGAAGGTCGCCCTCGAACCCTCCTGCTCCACGCCCAAGAAGGGCGAGGCCGCCTGCTTCGCCCTGCGCCGCACCGACACCAAGACCGTCAAGGGCCTGCTGGCCGCCTCCGTCACCCCCAGCGGCTACGGACCCGCCGACCTGCAGAGCGCCTACAGCCTTCCCGCCGACGGCGGTGCGGGCCAGACGATCGCCATCGTCGACGCCTACGACGATCCCAGCGCCGAGGCCGACCTGGCCGTCTACCGCGAGCAGTACGGGCTGCCCGCCTGCACCGCCGCAAACGGCTGCTTCACCAAGGTCGACCAGCGCGGCGGTACCGACTACCCCGCGCCCGACTCCGGCTGGGCCGGCGAGATCTCACTCGATCTCGACATGGTCTCCGCGGCCGCGCCGAACGCGCACATCCTGCTCGTCGAGGCGGACCAGCCAAGCTTCGAGGACCTCGGGGCGGCCGTCGACCAGGCGGTCGCGCTCGGCGCCAAGTACGTCTCCAACTCCTACGGCACCAACTACAGCAGCACCCCGGGCAGCGGCGAGAGCCCGGACGAGACGACGTACGACGCCCACTACAACCACCCCGGTGTCGCAGTGGTCGCCTCCTCGGGCGACAGCGACTTCGGGGTGGCCTACCCGGCCGTCTCCCCCTATGTGACGTCCGTCGGCGGCACCTCACTGGTCCGGGACTCCGGCACCGCACGCGGCTGGGCCGAGTCGGTCTGGAACCGCAACGGCCTCGGCCCGGGATCCGGCTGCTCCCTCTACGAGCCCAAGCCTGCCTTCCAGACGGACACCGGATGCGACAAGCGAACCGTGGCCGACGTCTCCGCCGTGGCCGACCCGGCGACCGGCGTCGCGGTCTACCAGACCTACGGCGGTGGCGGCTGGCAGGTGTACGGCGGCACCAGCGCCTCCTCTCCGATCATCGCCAGTGTGTACGCGGACGCCGGGACCCCCGTCGCGGGCACGTACCCCAACTCCTACCCGTACGCCTCCGGGACCGGTCTCCATGACGTGACCAGCGGCGACAACGGCACCTGCACCCCCGCCTACCTGTGCACCGCCGGTGCCGGCTACGACGGCCCGACCGGCCTGGGCACGCCCGACGGTCTGGCCGCGTTCCGCAGCGGCCCGCACGGGAAGCTCTCCGGCACCGTCACCGACGGCAGCACCGGCAAGCCGGTCGCCGGAGCCACCGTCACCACCCAGGGCGGCGGCACCGCGCACACCGCCGACGACGGGACCTACTCGCTCGTCCTGCCGGTCGGCAGCTACGACATCACCGTCGAAGCCTACGGCTACGCCACCAGCACCGCCTCCGGCGTGTCCCTCGCCGACGGCGACGCCCTCACCAAGAACTTCGCGCTGACACCGGTCCCCAGCCGGACGGTCTCCGGCAAGGTCACCGACGGCTCCGGCCACGGCTGGCCGCTCTACGCCAAGATCACCGCGGACGGTGTCCCCGGCGGCCCGGTGTGGACCGACCCCCTCACCGGCTCCTTCGACCTGAAGCTGCCTCAGGGCCACGACTACACCCTGCACGTGGACAGCGCCGATCCCGGCTACACGTCGCCCACCAAGAAGATCACCGTCGCGGACTCCGACCAGAGTCTGAACGTCGCGGTTCCGGTCGACCCGTGGGCGGCCGCCCCGCCCGCCGGTTACTCGGAGCATGACGAAGGCACCACCGAGACGTTCGACTCGACCGACTCCGCCCCGAAGGGCTGGAGTGTGGTCAACGCCGACGGGACGACCGGCGGCTGGACCTTCGACGACCCGGGCTCGCGCGGCAACACCACCGGCGGCGACGGCGGGTTCGCCGTCGTCGACAGCGACCACTACGGTGGCGGGGCGCACCAGGACTCGCAACTGCTCAGCCCCGTATACGACTTCACCGACGACTCCGCACCCGAGATCACCTTCGCCCATGACTACTGGGCCATCGGGGGCCAGAGCGCGGACGTCGACGCGACCACCGACGGCGGCGCCACCTGGACCAAACTCTGGTCCGCCACCGGCACCACCTTCGGCGCACAGAAGGTCGAACTCCCGCTGACCGACTTCGCCGGCAAGGGAGCGGTCCAACTACGCTTCCACTTCACTGCCTCGTTCGGCTGGTGGTGGAAGGTTGACAACGTTTTCATCGGCGATCGCCACGTCACTCCCCTCCCGGGCGGACTGCTCACCGGCACCGTGACGGATGCCAACACCTCCACGGGGCTGGTCGGCGCCACCGTGACGAGCAAGGACGACAGCAAGCAGAGCACCGTCACCCTCGCCACCCCCGACGACCCCGCCCTGGGCGACGGCGTCTACGCCCTGTTCTCCTCCCTCGGCAGCCACGGCTTCACCGCGGCGAAGCCGCACTACACCGGGCTCGACAAGACGGTGAAGGTGCGGGCCGACAGCGCGGTCGGCGCGGACTTCGCACTCGGCGCCGGGCAGCTGACGCTGGACAAGACCTCGGTCACCGCGTCGGTCGGATGGGGCGAGCAGACCACCAAGACCCTGACGGTCAAGAACACCGGCACGGCGCCCGCCACCGTCAAACTGGGGGAACAGCCCGGCGGGTTCACCATGGAGTCTGCGAAGGGCGCCCCGCTGAAGCTGGTCAAGGGCACGTACTCCCCGTTGTCGAGCAAGGCCACCGCGTCCGCCGCGGGCACCACCGCCAAGGTGGCTCCGGGAGCCGCCGGTGACGCCTGGGAGGCAGCCCCCGACCTGCCGGTCAAGCTGATGGACAACGCTGTCGCCACCAACGGTGGGAAGGTCTATTCCGCCTTCGGCTTCAACGGCAGCGCCGACACCAAGGACATGTACGTCCTCGATCCGGTCGTCGGCACCTGGACCAAGCTGGCCGGCGCGGCGGACACCCGGGAGGATCCCGCCCACGGCTTCATCGACGGCAAGTTCTACGCCGTCGGCGGCTGGGGACCCGGCGGCGACCCCGACTCCAAGCTGGAGATCTACGACCCCGGAAGCGACACCTGGACCACTGGTGCCGCCTCGCCCAAGCCCCACGCCGGCTCCGGCAACGCCGTGCTCGACGGCAAGCTCTACGTGGTCGGCGGCTGCGCGGCAGAATCCTGCGGCAGCACGGACGTCACCGCCTACGACCCGGCCACCGACACCTGGTCCACAGTGGCCGACTACCCGGAGTCGATCTCCTGGAGTTCCTGCGCCGGCATCAGCGGCAAGCTCTACTGCGCCGGCGGTTTCAACGGCAACAGCGAGGTCAAGCACTCCTACGTCTACGACCCCGCCATCAACGCCTGGTCACAGGTCGCCGACCTGCCGGTTACTCTCTGGGGCTCCGCCTACACCTCCGCCAACGGCCTGCTCGTCACCGCCGGTGGCATCACCCAGAACAGCATCACCAACCAGACCTTCGCCTTCGACCCGAAGGCCGGCACCTGGACCGCCCTCCCCAACGCCGACACCGCCACCTACCGCGGCGGAGGCGCGCTCGGCTTCTTCAAGGTCGGTGGCGGCGTCGCACTCGCAACGCCCGCAACGACGGTGGAGGTGCTGCCGGGTTACGACCAGGGAGAATCGGCCGACGTCAGCTGGCTGAGCGAGAGCGAGCAGCAGCTCACTCTTCAGCCCGGCAAGAGCTCGAAGGTGACGATCACCCTGGACGCATCCGTGGCCGAGGTGACCCAGCCGGGAGACTTCACCGCCCAGCTGTCCTTCAGCTCCGACACTCCGTACTCCGTGCCCAGGCTCCCCGTGGACATGCACGTCGCCCCGCCCGACACCTGGGGCAAGATCACCGGCACCGTGCTGGGGGTCACCTCCGCCGGCGGCACCGCGCCGATCGCCGGGGCCACCGTGCAGATCGACACCTGGGCCACGAGCTACACGCTGACGACGGACGCCGACGGCGGGTACGCCCTGTGGCTCGACGTCCGCAACAACCCGCTCGAGGTCATCGCCGCCAAGGACGGCTTCCAGCCGACCGTCGCGACAGTGAAGATCAAGAAGAAGTCCACCCTCACCAAGAACTTCACCCTCAAGAGAAAGTAGGAATGGCCGACAGCCGGGGTGGGCGGCTCCCGAACGGGGGCGTCCCACCCCGGCTTTCGGTACGGCGCTCGGCGCAAGGAGCGCGCTTCCGCGATGCGGCGCGCAGTCCTCAGCGTGCCGCCGGGCGAACCGGACGGCGCCGACATCACCATTGATCGCGGCGCTGCACCCGGGCGGCCGTGGCGTACGGGTCCTGCGCGGCACCGAGAAGACGTGGACCGGAGCCGCGCATACCATCAACTCGCCGGCGCTCGCCCGGGCACACACTGCTCGCCGCCGACGAGGAGGTCCTGCGCTCGCCGGACGCCGCCACCGACCACCCGGCGGTTCCCCTGCGCGGCCATCACGACCACATCAAGGCGGTCCTCCTGAGGTCTTCGGGCTGTAGTGGTCGACGGTGTACCGACGTTTCACCGAGTGGAGCGCGGCCCGGGTGTGGGCCAGGCTCCACCGTCTGACGCTGGACCAACTCGGCGCGAACAACCGCCGGCGGCCTGGGACTTGAGCCACTGACGCTTGGCATTCCGCCGATCCGCTCGCGTCGCGGGCCGAGGCGGCGCCCTTTTCTGCGACACCCTCCACGTACGACAACGCAACGAGGACCGCGGCCGTAAGGTCGAGGCCCTCGATTCCGTATCGTTACTACACGTAGCCGGTGTCCGAGGGGCGAGTCAACCGCTGGCGATACGGCCGTGTTGGCGCAGGGGCGGCTCAAGCTCCAAGATCCGCAGGGTGCCCCTACTGCCTCTCCATGAGAACCGGCATCCAGCGGGCGCATATTTCCGGGCCGCCGCCATCCAACGAGATCACCGACGCAGTCAAGCCAGTGGGCGAGCGGAGGCCGGTTCACGCACGACTGCGTCACCCGGCTTGCGGGGCGCTCCTCAGGGGTCGCAGGGCAGCGGCGCCGGCCCGCATCACCGCGGACACCGTTGACCCTGCCCACTGCACGAGGTCACGCGGCAAGCCGGTGTCGAGCTCGATGGTCACCCGCACGTATCGGGTGTGCAGCTGAGTGACTTTGACGGGACGCGGTACGACGGCCTCCGGTCCGCGCTGCAATGCGGCTCGGTAGGTGTCCTTGCGCTGATTCATGCCTTGTCCTGTCGCTTGATGAGTTCGTCTGCGAGGTCCATGTACGCCGAGGCTTTGACCGCCACCGGACTCCCGAATGACTGGGCGTACAAGTCGAGCCGCGGAATGTGCGTGGACAACACGTCGAATCCCCGCTCGGTGAGAGCTTCGCGGGCGTCGGCATCGGGACCGGTACGCGTGGCCTCGGCGCGATTCGTTCGGTTCAGCAGAACGGCGGCGTGGGCCGGCTGGACGCGCAAGGACTGTACGTCGCCCATCTCGCCACCGATGGGCGCCATGCGATCCAGCTCGATGGGAGCTGGAGTCACCGGCACGATCCATTCGCTTGCATACCTCATGATGCTGCGGGCGATGTGCGCGTGGTCCTCCATCTGCGGAGCGTCGAATACGACGGCCTGCCGCTCGCCCAGGAAGTCGTTCACGCGCCGGTGCACATCGCCCACCGGAAGAGCGACCACAGGAAACGGGAAGCCGCCTGCCAATTCGCTCCAGCGCAGCGCGGAGGAGGCGGGGTCGCTGTCGACCAGCAGCGGTGGCCTACCCGACTCGTGGAGTGCGTGGGCCAACCAGACTGCGCTGGTCGTCTTTCCCACCCCGGGCTTCAGGTTCACAAAGGCGTAGCTCAGCGGCACACGGGTCAACGTATGGTCGCGAGCGTCCGCCCGGCCGTCGACTCGGGCCACACCGTGCCGTCGTTCACCCTGCGGCGCCGGTGAATCATTCGTATGGGCCAGTACGGACATCGCAAGGCCCCTCCATCACCCCACCCATGCGCACGGCACGGACGTTCCTGTCAGCGGCACCGTGCTGCTGCCGTCCGGTGCCGCTCCCCGTGGTGGCTGGCCGGTGGTGTCCTGGGCACACGGAACGACGGGCGTGGCAGACGCCTGCGCGCCCTCCCGGTCGGCGAGCCTGGGCTCGGACGCCTTCGCTCAGGAGGTATGCGCGCTCCTTCGCGCCGGGTACGCGGTCACCGCCTCGGACTACCCCGGGCTGGGCGCCCCCGGGCCGCACACCTATCTGGTCGGCGCGGACGAGGGCAACGCCGTGGCCGACATCGTCACCGCGGCCGATCGGCTCGCCCCCGGCCTGGCACATGTGGGGTTCGCGGTCGGGCACGCACAAGGAGGGCAGGCCGCGCTGTTCGCCACGCACGCGGAGCGCCGGGCGCCCAGCACCTTGGAGGGGTGGTGGCCATCGCCCCGGCCAGCCACCTTGAGGCCACGCTTGCAGGGGTCAAGGCCTCCCACGTGCCCAGTGAACTGTCCTTCGCCGTCTACTCCCTGGTCGGATTGGCCGCCACCGACCCACCGCCCCCTCGGCGGACCTGCGTTCGCTGCTGGGTCCCTCGGCGGCCGTCACCGCATCCCGGGTCTTCGCCCACTGCGGGACGCACACCGGTCCCGCGCTCAGGACGCTGGACACCGAGCAGATGCTGCCGCTGAGCACGGACCAGGAGCCGCGGATGGGCGAGCGGAGGGGTGCCTACGGCGACCCCGACCGCTCCGCCGTCGCCCTGCCCACCCTGGTCATCCAGGGCGGGGCCGCCCATGATGTGCCGCCCGCATGGACCGAGGCGGTCGTGGCAGATCTGCGTCGCCTGGATTCTCCGTCAGCGGTGTACCACACCTACGCCGGCGCGGGCCACGACCAGGTCCTCGCCCAGTCCGTCTGCGACCTTCTGGCCTTCCTCCACATCCACGGCGGAGCCCGCCTTGGAGCCTGCACCCCGCCGTAGTCCACGAGACGACCGCACCGGCGGAACCGGGTCACGCTCTTCCTGGATACGCTCCAGCAGATTGCCGAACGTCTTGCGACGGGCGGTTCGTCGATCTGCACCCAACGGGCATGGGGTCACGCCCACGGCACCGCGGCGTACTACGACGTGCTTCCCGAGCCCAGCTGGACCGCGCTGACACTCAGGAGGCCGACCGTCCCGGCACAGGCCGTCGCGTTGTAGGCGACGTACATCGGGGTCGTCTGGCCCGGCGGATAGACCTGCAGGTACTGCGCGCCCGTCGGCTGGCACTGCGTGGCGGGGTAGTTACCGGCGTCTGTGACCCGCAGCAGCGCGTTGCTGGTTGCCCCCGGTGCCAGCGTCACCAGCGCGCGGGGGGCTGTGGTGTTCCGTGTGGCGGCCGGGCCGATCTGATGGACAGGGCTGCCGCCGGCGAGCGACACCCCGGGGTAGCCGTACAGGGTGCAGGTGGTCTGGGAGATGTTGGTGAAGTCGATCACCTGGTAAACGCTGCCGGCGGTACCTTGGCTGACACCTGGTCTGGCGTTCAGATCACGGGTCGCGCAGGCAGCGATGCGTCTGTGCGTCGTTCCGGCCGGTTGCGCCTGGGCGCTGGTCTTTGCACTGCTGGCCCGAGCCGTGTTGGCCGCGGTCGGAGCGGTCGTGGCCGGAGCGGTCGTGGCCGGCGCTGCAGAAGCCGTGACTGCAGCGGTGCCAACGGAGGAGGTGGCCGAGCCTGCGCTGCAGCCGGTGGCGAGCACCACGACGCAGGCAAGCACGGTGGCCGAGGATACTCGCCGGAGCGTGAGTGGAGATGACATCGGAGTTGCCCTTCTTCTGCGCACAGCGACTCATTGGCCGTGTGACACTCATGACGCTGCAGGTGCCGCGCCGGTTGTACCGGACGCGTACCAGCGACTTCACTGTTGTGTCACGCCGCTCGGGCGTGATCAGTCCTCGTGCTGGTACCGGTCAGGTCCGGTGCGCCCGTGGAGGTGGCGTGCTGGAGGTGTGTGATGGCGTCGGTGCTGGGGCGGCTGGAGGAACGGGAGCGGGCGGCCCGGAAGCGGGCGGAGGAGTTGCAGGCCGAACTGGGGAAGCTTCACCCGCGCTCCGGCAGGCACAACCGCTGCGCAGAAGGCATGGACACCGGCCTACGACGCCGACGGCACCGAGCGGCCCGGCGCCTGGGTCGCCGATTTCACCGACATGCCCGACCTGAGCACCTGGCCCAAGGGGATGCGGCTGGTCGTCCGCAAGGAACGGCCGCACCCCGGCGCCCAGTTGCGCTTCACCGACCTCGATGGGCTGCGGCTGAGCTGACCTGCTTCACCACCGACACCAAAGGCGGCCAGCTCGCCGACCTCGAACTGCGTCACCGCAGACGGGCACGCTGCGAGGACCGCATCCGAGGGGCCCGCGACACCGGTCTGCGGAATCTGCCCCTGCACGACACGGCCCAGCACCGGATCCGGCTGGAGATCGTCTCGCTCGCACTCGACCTCCTCGCCTGGATGCCCATGCTCGCCCTGACCGGCAAGGGAACCCAAACGGCTTCGCCTGCGGCTGTTCTCCGCAGCCGCTCAGTTCGTGAACACCGGCCGCCGCCACTGGCTGCGCTTCACGGCCCGATGGCCCTGGACCGACGTCATCACTCACGCGATCGCCAGGCTCCACACCCTCCCGAACCCCGGCTGACCAGCCACTTCCACCATCCCGACAACCCCCACCACCGCACCGGCGATCGAGGCTACTTCGCCGGATCCGCGGTAATGCGCGGCGTCGAAGTAGTCGTACTCCACCAGTCTTGAAGTGCCTTCCAGCCCAGCGGGCGACGTCGGGCGCCTGACGGAAAGACTTCCTCCAGGAGGGCTACCGCATCCGAGATCGTGTCTGCCCCGTTCTCCCGGTATCACCAGCCACCGACCCTGGCCGCGGCCCCCACGTCGTGGCGACCACGGAGGCGAGCGCGCCTACAGGGAGATCGGGTTCGCGCCGTACTCGTCGCGCAGGGCGGTGAGCACATCGTCCAGGCCGGGCACCCGGTCCTCGCTGCCCGGGCGCCAGACCACCCCAATGGACACCGTGATCCGCGGTGCGCTCAGCGGCACCAGCCGGTAGTCCGGGGAACGGAACACCCTGGCCGCCGGATGGTTGGGGCCGCCCGGTGTGAGGTTGAGGGCTCCGGTCCGTGACACCTGCGTGGCCACCTGTATGACATCGGTGTGCGGGAGGTCGATGATCCGGGTGACGCCGGCGGCGAGCATGGCCGCTCGAATTCCACCCATGAAGAACGGGTGCACCTTCGGCGATGCCATCAGGAATTCCCGGTGCCGCAACTCCGAGAGGGCCAGTGAATCGCACCCGGCGAACTCGTCGTCGGCTCGCATGGCCACCGCGTACGGGCCGCGGCCGACGGTCAGACTGTTCAGATCCGGTACGCCGATCGGAAGGTGGACGACCGCGAGGTCGAGGCCGTCGCCGGCCAGTTCGGCCAGCAGTTCCGCGGAGGGAGCGGGCGTGAGCGGCAGCTCGACATCCGGTGCCGTCTTGTGGAAGGCGTCCAGGACCGCGTCGACGACCAGCGGAGCCGCCAGCGGCGCCACCCCGAGCCTGCAGCGGCGGCGCCGGTAGGCCTCCGGGTCCTGGGAAAGGTGTTTCAGGGCGTCGAACCGCTCCAGGACCTCGCGGGCCGGCTCAAGGAAGTCGAGGCCGAAAGCCGTCAGCCGGACGCGGTGGTATTCACGGACGAACAGATCCGATCCGAGCTCGTGTTCCAGTTCCCTGATGCGCCGGCTCAACGGTGACGCGGTGACGTGCAGACGCTCCGCGGCACGTCCGAAGTGCAGCTCGTCGGCGACTGCCACGAAACAACGCAGCTGCTGGATGTCCACATTGCCCAGTAGATCACCGGGATCCCGCCACGGCTACGGCCGTGCACGACCGGAAGCACATTGCGGTTACGAGCATGTACACGTGCGGAAATCGGCCATGGGCAGGGGCGCGGTCCGAATGTCACCATGACGCCGGCGCCGTTCACAGCACGGTAACGCGGGACGACCCGAGCCGCCGTACCGGCGGACGACCGGGCCCGCGTCCCCGCGCACCTACCGCTCTTCCCCATTCCCTGACGGGTCCCCCCAGGTCATCCGGCATGCCCGGACGCCTCGGCGACCCCGGACAGGCCCGAAGCGCACGGAAGGAACGTGGTGACCAATGGCAGCTCACCCCGACACCGGACCGGGACCTCTGTCCGGGGTGCGAGTGGTCGACATGACCGACAGCCGTGGGGAGACCGCCGGCCGGTTCCTCGCGGACCTCGGAGCCGACGTGATCCTGGTCGAGCCACCCGAGGGCTCCGCCGCCCGGCGCCTGCCCCCACTGATGGGCGACATCAGCCTGTACTTCGCGACGCACAACGCGAACAAACGCGGCGTCACGCTCGACCCGACGGTGGACACCGACCGTGCACGACTGCTGACGCTGCTGGACAGCGCCGACATCTGGATCGAGTCGGGCGCCGCCGGCGCCACGCGCGGACCGGGACTGGACTTCGCCGCGGTGGCCGCTCGCAACCCCCGGCTGGTGACCGTCTCCATCACCGACTTCGGCCACACCGGCCCGTACCGCGACTACTCCGCGACGGAGCGCGTCCACTGGGCGCTCGGCGGCGTACTGTCGCGCTCCGGCCTCCCCGGACAGCCGCCGCTGCTGCCCCCCGGCTCCCTGGCCACGGAGTCCGCGGCCCTCCAGGCGGCCTGGTACGCCGTACTCGCGTACCTCAACCGGCTGGACACCGGGCTCGGCGACCATATCGACTTCTCGCTCCACGAGGCCGTGGTCCAGGTCTTCGACCCCGGCTTCGGCATCGGCGGCTCGGCCACCGGCGGCCGCCGGGCCAGCGAACTCCCCAGGGGCCGCCCCGACGCGCGGCACATGTATCCGATCTTCCCGTGCGCCGACGGCCATGTCCGGATCTGCGTCCTCAGCCCCCGGCAGTGGCGCGGCATGCGGGCCTGGCTCGGCGAGCCGGCGGAGTTCGCGGATCCGAAGTACGAGTCGCTGGGTACCCGGTTCCAGGCCGCCGGCCGGATCCACCAGCTCATCGGGGAGCTGTTCCGGGACAGACCACGGGATGAGCTCGTACGGGAGGGTCAGCGGCTGGGCGTACCGATCGCCTCCGTCCTCACTCCCGGCGAGGCGCTGAAGGCAGGGCACTACCTGGATCGGGGCGCGCTGACCGACATCGAAGTGGCGCCCGGCCTCGAGGCCCGCGTACCGACCGGCTTCCTCGAACTCGACGGCACTCGGGCGGGTTTCCGGCACCGGGCCCCGCTGCTCGGCGAGCACAACGCGGAGGTCTTCGCGGAGCCGGCCCGTACGGCGTACGCCACCACGCCGCCCGCCCCCGAGCAGCAGGCCACCCCCCGGCAGGAGCGCGCCCCCGAGCAGGAGGCCGCCGCCCGACGGCACCCGCTTGACGGGCTGCGGGTCCTCGACCTGGGCGTCATCGTGGCCGGGGCCGAGCTGGGGCGGCTCCTCGCCGACTACGGCGCCGACGTCGTCAAGGTGGAGAACCGGGCGTTCCCCGACGGCGGCCGCCAGTCGATCACCGGGGAGGCCATCACCGCCTCCTTCGCCTGGGGCCACCGCAACAAGCGCGGCCTCGGCATCAACCTGCGCTCACCGGAAGGCGTCGAGCTGTTCAAGCGGCTCGCCGCCGGAGCCGACATCGTCCTGTCCAACTTCAAGCCCGGCACGATGGACTCCCTCGGCCTCGGCCACCAGGAGCTGTCGAAGCTCAACCCGCGGATCGTCATGGCCGACACCAGCGCCTTCGGCTCCTGGGGCCCGTGGAGCGACCGCATGGGATACGGACCGCTGGTACGCGCTTCCACCGGACTCACCGAGCTGTGGCGCTACCCCGGCATGGAGGACGGCTTCAGCGACGCCATCACCATCTACCCCGACCACCTCGTCGGCCGGGTCGGCGCCGCCGCCGTGCTGGCCCAGCTCATCGCCGTACGCCGCACCGGGCGCGGCGGCACCGTCAGCATCTCGCAGGCGGAGGTCATCCTCACCGCCATGTCGGACCTCCTGCTCGGCGAAGGGCTGAATCCCGGATCACTCACAGCCCGAGGCAACCTGGGTGTCTGGGACGCCCCTCAGGGCCTCTACGCCTGCGCGGGCGACGACGAATGGTGCGCCGTCGAGGTCAGGGACGACGACGACTGGCAGGGCCTCACCGCCGTGATCGGCCGGGCCGACCTTTCCGGGGACCCCCGGCTGAGCACCGCCGAGGGCCGCCTCGCACACCGCCAGGAGATCGACGAGGCGCTGTCACGGTGGACCGCCGGGCACGAGCCGCGCAAGGTCATGGAACTGCTCCAGCAGGCCGGCGTTCCGGCCGGCGCGATGCGGCGGGTGCCCGAGCTGACGAGTGACCCGCAGCTGACGGCCCGCGGCTTCTTCGGCGTACTGCGGCAGCCGGGCATCGACGAGGACCTGCCCACGGAGGCGCGGCCCGCGCTGTCCCGGCGGATCGCCGACCCGCCCCTGCGCCCCGCTCCCCACCAGGGCGAACACACCAGGGAGGTGTGCCGGGAGTGGCTGGGCCTCGCCGAACACGAAATCGACGCGCTGGCAGCCGCCGGTGTGCTGGAAGAGGGAGAGTCCGCGTGAGCAACGACACCGTCGCACCCCCCGTACTGGTGAAGCGCCAGGACCACGTCATGATCGTGACGCTCAACCGCCCCGAGGCCCGTAACTCGGTGAACCTGGAGGTCACCCTCCGGGTCGGCGAAGCGCTGGAGGAGGCCGAGCAGGACCCGGACGTGTGGGTCGTGGTGGTGACCGGCGCCGGGGACAAGGCGTTCTGCGCCGGAGCCGACCTCAAGGCCGTGGCGCGCGGCGAGGCGTTCTTCCCGGAGGGCAAGGAGCACTGGGGCTTCGCGGGTTACGTCTCCCACCACATCAGCAAGCCCACCATCGCCGCCGTGAACGGCTTCGCGCTCGGCGGCGGCACCGAGATCGCACTCTCCAGTGATCTGGTGGTGGCCGCCGACATCGCGCACTTCGGCCTCCCCGAAGTCAAGCGCGGCATCATCGCCGGCGCCGGCGGCGCCTTCCGGCTCGCCGCGCAGCTCCCCACCAAGATCGCCATGGAGCTGCTGCTCACCGGCGACTCGGTGGACGCCGCCACCGCGCAGGGGCTCGGGCTGGTCAACCGTGTCGTCCCGCAGGACAAGGTGCTCGACGAGGCGCTGGCCCTCGCCGAACGCATCACCGTCAACGCGCCGCTGTCGGTACAGGCCAGCAAGCGCATCGCGCTCGGGATCGTCGACGGCCAGGTCGCCTCCGAGGAGGCCGCGTGGCGGCTCAACGAGGCCGAGATCAAGGTGCTGATGGCGTCGGAGGACGCCAAAGAAGGCCCGCGCGCCTTCGCCGAGAAGCGCGCCCCGGTCTGGCGGGCCCGCTGATGCGCGGCGCCCGGCGCGGCATGCCCCCGGCGGGTCCACAGCGGCGCGCCGCGATGACGGCGACCGGAACGCCGCCCCGGACCCCGGTCGCGTCCCGCACCACGACCACGACCACGACCCCGACCACCAGTGAAGGAGACCCCACGTGAACGGCACGTCAGGAGCCGGATCGCGCCGACCGGTGATCGCCGGCCTCGGTCTCACCGAGATGGGCAAGGTGTACGGCCGCTCCCCCGCCGAATTCGCCGCCGACGCCGTGCGGCGCGCGGCCCAGGACGCCGGACTGCGGCTGTCCGACATCGATGGCCTGCTGTTCAGCAACGGAGTCGGCGGAGGAGTAGGACTGACCCTCCAGCGCGAGCTCGGACTGCGGGACCTGCGCATGCTGTCGGAGGTCCAGGCGTACGGGTCGACGGCCGGCGCGATGGTGCAGTACGCGTCCATGGCCGTCCAGTCCGGCATGGTCGACACCGTGGCCTGCGTCTTCGCGGACGCGCCGCTGCGGGAGAAGGGCTCGGCCGGGGCCGTGTACAGCTCCGGCCTGAAGTTCACCGGTTGGCAGCTGCTGGACTTCGCCAGCGGCCTCGCCGGTGCCAACCCGATGTACGCGCTGGCCGCCCGGCGGCACATGGACACCTACGGTACGACCAGCGAACAGTTCGCCCATATCGCGGTGGCCCAGCGCGCCTGGGCGGCGAAGAACCCGCTGGCACAGCTGCGTGAGCCGATCACCGTCGAGGACCACCAGAACTCCCGCATGATCTCCGACCCGTTCCGCCTGCTGGACTGCTGCCTGGTCAGCAACGGAGGGGCCGCCGTCATCGTCACCTCGGCCGACCGGGCCGCCGGCCTGCGGCAGCCGGCCGTGCACGTGCTCGGCTGGGGACAGGCGCACCCGGGCTACGAGATGGGCCGGGGCACCGACTTCGGACTGGTCAGCGGGGCGGCCACAGCCGGGCCCGCGGCGATGAAGATGGCCGGGGTCGGCCCGGCCGACATCGACATCGCGGAGATCTACGACTGCTACACGTACACCGTCCTCATCACCCTCGAGGACTACGGCTTCTGCGCCAAGGGAGAGGGCGGCGCCTTCGTCTCCAGCGGGGTGCTGGGCCCCGAGGGCTCGTTCCCGCTCAACACCGGGGGCGGCGAGCTGTCCTCGTACTACATGTGGGGCATGACCCCGCTCTCCGAGGCCGTCATCCAGGCCCGCGGACAGGGCGGCGAGCGCCAGGTGGCCAAGAACGACCTCGTCCTTGTCAGCGGCAACGGCGGCGTCCTCGACCACCACTCGACGCTCGTCCTCAGCCCCCACCCGCACAGCTGAAGGGAGACCGCGATGACGGTCGGCATCATGCAACGGGACCCCGCCACGGCGGAGTTCTTCGACGGTACGGCCAGGGGCGAGCTGCTGATCCGCCGCTGCGCCGACTGCGGCCACCACAGCGCGCCGCGCTGCGAAACCTGTCCGGCCTGCGGCTCGGCGGCCCTCGACCGGGTCCCGGCCGAGGGCACCGGGACGATCGCCTCCTGGACGCTGGTCCACGGTCGCCCGCCGCGCGACGGCGGGCCCGCTCCGGTCACCGCCGTGGTCGTCGTCGAACTCGACGAAGGCCCCTGGCTGCACTCACAGGTCATCACCACCGCCCCGCAGGAGGTACGCACCGGCATACGGGTGACCGTGGAATTCGAACGCCCCGAAGGCGGGGAAGCGATACCTGTCTTCCGACTGGCACCGGACACCGTGCCCGCGTAGGCCCTCCTCCTCCGCTCCTCCTCCGTCTCTCGTCCGCCCCTCCTCTCCCTCCCGCCCACGCCAGGAGCACGCATGTCCGACAACGAAGGCATCACCGCAGGCGGAAGCTCCGACTTTCTCCTCTACATCGACGGCGAGTTCACGCACCCGCTGTCGTCCGCCACCATCCCCGTCGTCGAAGCCGCCACCGAGCAACTGCTGGGGCACATCCCCGAGTCCTCCGCCAAGGACGTCGAGCGCGCCGTCGACGCCGCCCGGCGGGCCCGGTCCGGCTGGGCGGCCACCGACCCGGCCGAGCGCGCCGCGCTGATGGAGCGGCTGGCCCAGGAGGTGGAGCGGCGCGGCAAGGAGATCAGCGAGACGGTCTCCCGGCAGAACGGCATGCCTCTGATGTTGTCCCGGATGTCCGAGGTCGATTCGGTGGCGGGCACGCTGCGGTACTACGCGTCGCTGGCCCGTGCCGGCTTCGACGACGAGAGGCGCTCGGCGCTGGCGTTCCCGGGCGAAGTGCGCATCCAGCGGGAACCGGTGGGTGTGGTGGCGCTCATCGTGCCGTGGAACTACCCGCTGGGCCTCACCGCCATGAAGCTGGCCCCGGCGCTGGCGGCCGGCTGCACCGTGGTGCTCAAGCCGGCGCCGGAGACCTCGCTGGACACCAGGTATCTGATGGAGGCGGTGCACGCGGCCGGCCTGCCCGCCGGTGTCGTCAACCTGGTGACCGGCGGCCGGGACATCGGCGAGGCCCTGGTCCGCCACCCGGGCGTCGACAAGGTCGCCTTCACCGGCTCGACGGCGGCGGGGCGTGCCATCGGTGCCCTCTGCGGCGAGGCCCTCAAACCCGTCACGCTGGAACTCGGCGGGAAGTCGGCCGCCGTGGTGCTGCCGGACGCGGACCTCTCCCAGGTGCTGCCTGCTCTCGCCTTCCTGTCCTTCGCCAACAACGGCCAGTCGTGCTTCCTCAACTCCCGGGTGCTGGCGCCGCGGGAGCGCTACGACGAGGTCGTCGACGGCCTCGCCCAGCTCGCGCAGTCCTTCAAGCTCGGCAATCCCCTGGACGCGGACACCACGATGGGCCCGCTCGTCAGCGACCGGCAGCGGCAGCGCGTGGAGTCGTACATCACCGTCGGCCGGACCGAGGGGGCGCGGGTGGTGACCGGCGGCGGCCGCCCGAGCGGCCTGGACCGGGGCTGGTTCGTCGAGCCCACCGTCTTCGCCGGTGTCGCCAACACCATGACCGTGGCCCGGGAGGAGATCTTCGGCCCCGTGATCTGCGTGATCCCGTACGACACCGAGGACGAGGCCATCGCCATCGCCAACGACTCCGACTACGGGCTCGCCGGCAGCGTGTGGAGTACGGACTCCGCACACGCGCTCTCCGTGGCGAGCCGTATCGAGACCGGCAGCATCGGCGTCAACATGTGGACGCTCGACCCCGGTTCGCCGTTCGGCGGCTGGAAGGCCAGCGGCATCGGCAAGGAGTTCGGCCCCGAGGGCCTTGCCGCGTATCTGAAGACGCGGTCGGTCTTCGTCCCCTCCGTCGCCTAGGGGGCCTCCTCGGCACCAGCCGCCTCCTCCCCTCGGCCGCCCTGTCCGCCTCCTCCCGTTGGCCGCCCTGGCCACCTCTGTCCCGTGGCCGTCCGCGGGCGACCTCCGTCCCGGACACCGCGGCCCGAGCCGCGGGGCCGCCTTCCCCTTCCGTACAGCAGGAGCACCCATGAAGATCACAGCCGCGGTGTCGCACGGACCGCAGGAGCCTTTCGCGATCGAAGAGCTGAACCTCGACGGCCCCCGGGACGGAGAGGTCCTGGTCCGCCTGGTGGCGACCGGCGTGTGCCACACCGACCTCACCGTCAAGGGGATGCTGCCGGACGGTCTGGCGTACGTCCTCGGACACGAGGGCGCCGGCGTGGTGGAGGAGGTCGGCCGGGACGTCACCGGTGTGCGGCCCGGCGACCAGGTACTGCTCAGCTTCAACTCCTGCGGCACCTGCCTGCCGTGCGCCGCGGGGCGGCCCGGCTACTGCGACAGCTTCCGGGTGCTCAACACCGGCGGCACCCGGCCCGATGGATCGACCGCGCTGACCAAGGACGGTACGCCGGTCCTCGGCTCCTTCTTCGGCCAGTCCAGCTTCGCCAGCCATGTGATCACCACACCGCAGAACACCGTCGTCGTGCCGGACGACGTCGACCTGCGTACCGCGGCCCCGCTGGGCTGCGGCATCCAGACCGGCGCCGGAGCCGTGCTCAACGTACTGAGACCGGGCGACGGCAGCCGGTTCGTGGTCTACGGGGCCGGCGGTGTCGGACTGGCGGCACTGATGGCCGCCGCGACCACCGGAGCCACGGCCATCGTCGCCGTCGACCCGGTGCCCGCCCGGCGGGAGCTCGCGCTGAAGCTGGGCGCCACAGCCGTGATCGACCCCGCGGACGGCGACCCCGTGGAAGCGGTGCGGGAGTTCACCCGGGGTGGCGCGACCCACGCCCTCGACACGACGGCGAAACCCGCCGTCATCTCGGGCGGCGTCAAGGCGCTCGGCGGCGGGGGAACACTGGTGGTGGTCGGCATCGGAGCCCCGGACGTGACTGTCGACGTGCAGGACATGATCTCGGGCGGCAAGTCGCTGCGCGGCAGCATCGAGGGTGACGCCGTGCCCCACGACTTCCTGCCGAGGCTGCTGGAGATGCGTGCCGCTGGGCAGCTCCCCGTGGAGGAACTCATCAGCTTCTACCCCTTCGCGGAGATCAACCGCGCGGTCGACGACACCCGGTCGGGGACGGCCATCAAGCCAGTGCTCGTCTTCTGACACCGTTCCTGTTCCCGGTCCCGGTTTCCCGGTCTCCGTTTCCCTTCCGAGGGACCGGGGACCGGGACCGGCGGTCCGCGAACGAGGGAATCCGCAGGCACGCCCATCGTTGACGCGCGTTCCGGCCACAGAGCCTGCTCCACCAGCCCCTGAGCCGGCCACGAGGTCTGGAACAAGCAACGCAAGGAAGAACCTCTCCTCGACATCGACGACGTCACCCTCGGCCACACAACCCGCATGACCCACAACCCCGCCGAGCAGTGGATCCGCTCCAACGAACCCGCCCACGAAGCCATCATCAGCCCCACCCGGTTCGACACCGTCCAAACCCTCCGCGGACAGCGTGCCCGCAACCACGGACGGCAGGAACGCGCCGGAAATCAAGGGGCACGCCCCTACGCCCTCCGCGGACGGATCCGATGCACGCTGTGCGGGCGCAGGATGCAGCCCGCCACCATCGAGGCACTGACCCACGCGAGCGCCGCGGCAAGCGCCGCGGAGACGCACACACCCGAGCAGGCCCAAGCCCGCCAGGCGCTCAAGGACTGCGAACGCCGCCTCGCCCGCTACCAGGCCGCCCTCGAAGCCGGAGCCGACCCCGCCGTCGTCACCCAATGGATCAACCAGGCGCAGACAGACAAGGAGGCGGCGCGCAAGAAACTCGACGCGCTCCCCGCCCTCACCCGCAAGAAGGAACCCCCGCTCGACGCCCAGCAGATCCGCGCGATCACTGAGAGTCTTGGAGGCGTCGCACAGTGCATCCGCACAGCCGGCATTGAGGAGAAAGGCCCGCTCTACGAAGCCCTCGGCATCACCATCAGCTACGAAGACGCAACGAGGACCGCGACCGTAAGGTCGAGGCCCTCATCTGCGTATCGTCAGTCGTTGTGTCCGAGGGGGGACTTGAACCCCCACGCCCGTTAAAGGGCACTAGCACCTCAAGCTAGCGCGTCTGCCATTCCGCCACCCGGACCAGGTGTCTGCCGCCTGGCCGGAGGTGTTCCCGGGGGCGACATGGACAACAATACCAAGGTTTCGGAGCGCCTTTCACCTGCATATCCGTGCGCTGGGCGCCGGCCCCGGACGGCCGCGACCGGCCACCGAGCGCATCACCGGAGGTGAGCGGGCGACTACGCCCCCTGGCCGGATTCGTCCGTCAGCAGCAGCTGCAGAGCGTGGACGAGCGTCGCCGCTGTCGCCTCGTCCAGTGGGGCGAGGAAGCGGCGCTCGGCGGACCGACGGGCCTTCTCCCCCTGCCGAAGACACTCCTCGCCCGCGGGCGTGAGCTCGACGATGTTCTTGCGCCGGTCCCGTGGACTGCGCCGGCGCTCCACCAGCCCGTGGTCCTCCAGGCCGTCGATGAGCGACACCATCGTCGTCCGGTCCACCCCGAGCCGCGCGGCCGCCTCGACCTGCGACAACGATGCGTCACCGGAGAGCACCACCAGTACGGCCAGCTCATGACCGTCCACGCCGTACGGCGCCAGCGCCTCGGCGGAGGCCCGGGCCAGACGGGCCTGGGCGTGCTTCAGGAGGTAGCCGAGCCGGGATTCGAGGGGTGCGGGTCTCGGGTCGTCGGTCGCCATGACCCGACTGTAATGGCGGTAAATCATCAGCAGCACTGATGATTTAGTAGACTGACGAATATGACGACTGTGCGCTTCGGTATCAAGACCACCCCGATGCATGTGCCGTACGAGGACATCCGCCGCGTCTGGCTGGAGGCCGACACGGTGCCGGAGATCGAGGACGCCTGGCTGTGGGATCACCTGCTGCCGGTCGCCGGGCCCGAGGACGGTCAGATATTCGAGGGCTGGACCCTGCTCTCCGCGCTGGCCGCGCAGACCGAGCGGCTACGGCTCGGGCTGCTGGTGACGAGCAACCGGATCCGCCCGCCGGCGGTGCTGGGCAAGATGGCGTCCACGGTGGACGTGGTCTCCGGCGGGCGGCTGGTGATGGGGCTGGGGGTCGGCGGCACGCATCAGCCGCCGGGCGCGGGCGGTGTTCCGGGCGCGAATCCGGCCGTCGCCGAGTACGCGGCGTACGGGCTGACGCTGGTGCCCCCGGCCGAGGGCATCGCGCGGCTGGCGGAGACCGTCGGGATCCTGAAGCGGATGTGGACGGAGGACGTCTTCGACTTCGAGGGTCGCCACTACCTGCTCAAGGGCGTACGGAACGAGCCCAAGCCGGTGCAGCGGCCCGGCCCTCCCCTGCTGATCGGCGGCTGGGGCACCCGGCTGCTGCGGCTGGTCGCCGAGCACGCCGACATGTGGAACGTGCCCGGTCCGCCCCACAACAGCGTGGACTTCGTCGCCGAGCGCGGCCGGGTGCTGGACGCGCACTGCGCCGAACTCGGGCGCGATCCACGCGAGATCACGCGCTCCGTGCAGGTACTGGTGTCCTACGACGACCCGGCGGCGACGCGGGCGACGGTGGCCGCGCTGGTCGACGCCGGGGTGAATCATGTCGTACTGAGCCTGCCTCGGCCGTATCCGCGCGGGGTGGTGCGGTGGTTGGCGGACCAGGTGATCGCCGGGTGGCGCCCACAGGACACGGAAACGGGGGACGCCACCCGGCCGCCTGTCACGGCATGAGGTGGTAGTCCGGGAAGTTCCCGGGCAGCCGTTCCGCCGCCGGGCCCTGTGTCACGGCACGCACAAGCAGTTCGCCGCCGACGAACGCCCCGCGCCAGGACGCGCCGAAGCCGCCGAACAGTTCGTCTCGGTCGCCGCGGGAGCGGGGTTTGCCGTGGCCGACCTTGAACGCGCGGATCTGCGGGGCCAGCCGGTCGAAGGTGGCCCGGTCGTCCGTGGACAGGGTGGCCACCAGTGCGCCGTTGGAGGCGTTCATGGCGGCGAGCAGCTCCGCCTCCGTGTCGACCAGGACGATGGTGTCGACCGGGCCGAACGGCTCCGCGTGGTGCAGCGGTGAGGACGGCGGCGGGCCCAGCAGCGTGACCGGGTGGACGTACGCCGAGGTGTCCTGACCGGGCAGGAAGCGGGCGTTGGCCTCGCTGCCGCGGTGCAGCGGGACGGCGCCACGGTCGATGGCCTCGGCGACCTGGTCGTGCAGTTCCTTGGCCTTGGCCGCGTTGATGACCGGCCCGAAGTCCAGCGCGGGAAACGGGTCTTCGGGCTGCTCGACGGCGAGCGGGTGGCCGACCCTGAGCATGCGCACCGCCGGGAGGTAGGCCGCCAGGAACTCGTCGAACAGCTGCCGTTGGACGACGAAGCGCGGGTACGCCGTGCAGCGCTGCTTGCCGTAGTCGAAGAGCTTGGGGATCACCGCTGTGAGCCCGTCCCAGTCCGAGTGGTTCCAGATGCCCCAGGTGTTGAGTCCCTCCTGTTCCAGTACATGTCGCTTGCCCAGGTCGGCGACGGCCGTGGCCACCGCGGCGCCGGTGTCCCGTCCGCCGACGAAGGAGACACAGCCGATCTCGGGCGCCCGCACCAGCGCCCCCGACAGCTCGCCTCCGCTGCCGCTGACGAGGGTGGCGGGAATCCCCTCGCGGGCGGCGAGCGCACAGGCCAGGGTCAGACACGCGAGGCCGCCGTCGGTCGGGGTCTTGGCGATCACCGCGTTGCCGGCCAGTGCCTGTACCAGCATTGCGTGAACGAGCACGCTCATCGGATAGTTCCAGCTCGCGATGTTGGACACCGGGCCGTCCAACGGGGCCCGGCCGGCGAGCATCGGGGCGATGCCGTCGACGTACCAGCGCACGCCGTCGATGGCCCGGTCGACGTCCGCCTGCGCGAGCCGCCAGGGCTTGCCGATCTCCCAGACGAGCAACAGGGCGAGCAGTTCACGGTGTTCGGTGAGGGCGTCGAGGGTGGCCGCGACGCGCGCACGGCGTTCATCGAGGGGGATGTGCCGCCAGGCGCGGTGCTGGTCGAGCGAGGCGCGGACGGCCTGGTGCGCGGTGGCGCTGTCGAGGCGGGGCGGGCCGGCGATGGGACTGCCGTCGACGGGGCTGGTGGCGGGCAGGGCCCGGCCGTCGGCCTGCCAGGCGGAGTTCCAGAGGTTGAGGACACGGTCGTCGCGGAAGGCCTCCGGGGCGACGGTCAGGCAGCGCTGCCAGGCGTCGGTCCAGGACGTGCCTGATTTGAGGGTGAGGGTGGTTGCCATTCGGGTTTCTCCGCTCTCGGTGCACAGTCGGGGGCGGGGGATGCATGGCTCATGTCAACTATGAGTGACCGACCGCTGCTCTTCGAGACGGGCGAGCACAAGTTTCGCCGTCTCGGTCGGTGTGCTTCCCACACGCACCCCGGCCGCCTCCAGCGCCTCCTTCTTCGCCTGCGCGGTCCCGGACGAACCGGACACGATCGCGCCCGCATGCCCCATCGTCCTGCCCTCGGGGGCGGTGAACCCGGCGATGTAGCCGACCACCGGCTTGGTGACGTGCTCGCGGATGTACGCCGCCGCGCGTTCCTCCGCGTCGCCGCCGATCTCCCCGATGAGGACGATCAGTTCGGTGTCCGGGTCGTCCTGGTAGGCGGCAAGGCAGTCGATGTGCGTGGTGCCGACGACGGGGTCGCCGCCGATGCCGACGCACGTCGAGAAGCCGATGTCGCGGAGTTCGTACATGAGTTGGTAGGTGAGCGTGCCCGACTTGGACACGAGGCCGATGCGGCCCGGCTTGGTGATGTCGGCGGGGATGATGCCCGCATTGGAGTGGCCCGGGGTGATCAGGCCCGGGCAGTTGGGACCGACGATCCGGGTGCCCTTCGCCTTCGCGTACGCCGTGAAGGCGACGGAGTCGTGGACGGGGATGCCCTCGGTGATGACGACCGCGAGGCCGATGCGGGCGTCGGCTGCCTCGATGACGGCCGCCTTCGCGAAGGCGGGCGGGACGAAGACGACGGTGACGTCGGCGCCGGTCGCGTGGATGCCCTCGGCGACCGACCCGAACACGGGAACGGCACGGTCGTTGAAGTCCACCGTGGCGCCCGCCTTGCGCGGGTTGACGCCGCCGACGACGTTCGTGCCGGCCGCGAGCATCCGCCGGGTGTGCTTCATGCCCTCGCCGCCGGTCATGCCCTGGACGAGGACCTTGCTCTCCTTGGTGAGATAGATGGCCATGTCGGGCTCCTTCAGCCGGCGGTGGCGAGTCGGGCGGCACGGCGGGCGGCGCCGTCCATGGTGGTGGCCTGCTGGACCAGGGGGTGCGCACGGCCGTCGAGGATGGCGCGGCCGCGGGCCGCGTTGTTGCCGTCGAGCCGCACGACCAGCGGCTTGGTCAACTGCACGGAGTCCAGGGCCTGCACGATGCCGTCGGCGACCGCGTCGCAGGCGGTGATCCCGCCGAAGACGTTGACGAAGACCGACTTCACGGCCGGGTCGGAGAGGATGACGGACAGGCCGTCCGCCATGATCTGGGCGGAGGCCCCGCCGCCGATGTCGAGGAAGTTGGCGGGCCGGGCACCGCAGCCGGCGACCACATCGAGGGTCGACATGACGAGCCCCGCGCCGTTGCCGATGACGCCGACCTCGCCGTCCAGCTTCACGTAGTTGAGGCCCTTGACCGCGGCCGCCGCCTCCAGCGCGTCGTCGTGCTCCACGCCCTCCGTGCCCCAACGCGCCTGACGGAAGCGGGCGTTGTCGTCGACGGTGACCTTGCCGTCGAGCGCGAGGATCCGGCCCTGTTTCGTCCGCACGAGCGGGTTCACCTCGACCAGCAGCGCGTCCTCGCGGACGAGCACCTCCCACAGGCGTACGAGAACGTCGACCGTCTGCGGCGGAAGCCCCGCCGCCTCGGCGATCTCGCCCGCCTTCGCCGAGGTGACGCCCTCGGCCGGGTCGATGGGGACGCGGGCCACGGCCTCTGGGCGGCTCGCGGCGACCTCCTCGATCTCCATGCCGCCCTCGGCGGACGCGATCGCGAGGAAGGTGCCCGACGCGCGGTCGAGTACATAGGAGACGTAGAACTCGGTCTCGATGTCCACGGGTTGGGCCAGCATCACCTTGCCGACCGTGTGGCCCTTGATGTCCATGCCGAGGATCTGCCGTGCGGTGAGCTCCGCGGCGGCCGGGTCGGCGGCGAACCTCACGCCGCCCGCCTTGCCCCGACCACCCGTCTTGACCTGGGCCTTCACCACCACGCGCCCACCGAGTGCGCGGGCGATCTCACGGGCCTTCTTGGGTGCGTCGGTCACCGCGGCCCTCGGCACCGGAATGCCGTGTTCTTCGAAGAGTTCCCTTGCCTGGTGCTCGTACAGGTCCATTCCGGCTCCTGTCTCAAAAGTGCCGCACGCCCCCTGGACACCACCCGCCGGATGCGGGATAACAAGCTTCATACAGTATTCGTCGACTGTATGCAATGTACCGCGAGAGTGTTCCCACCCCCTACGAAGGGACAGGACTTCGCCATGCCCGACGACACCCAGGACGTGATTTCCGGCGGTCACCTCGTCGCCAAGGCTCTGAAGGCCGAAGGGGTCGACCGCATCTACACGTTGTGCGGCGGCCACATCATCGACATCTACGACGGCTGCGTCGACGAGGGCATCGAGGTCGTCGACGTACGACACGAACAGGTCGCCGCCCACGCCGCCGACGGTTACGCCCGCATCACCGGCAAACCCGGCTGCGCCGTCGTCACCGCCGGCCCGGGGACGACCGACGCCGTCACCGGTGTCGCCAACGCCTTCCGCGCGGAGTCCCCGATGCTGCTCATCGGCGGCCAAGGGGCCCTCACCCAGCACAAGATGGGGTCCCTGCAGGACCTGCCGCACGTCGACATGATGACGCCGATCACCAAGTTCGCGGCGGCCGTCCCGGACACGGCCCGCGCGGCGGACATGGTGTCCATGGCGTTCCGCGAGTGCTACCACGGCGCACCCGGGCCCTCCTTCCTGGAGATCCCGCGCGACGTCCTCGACGCCAAGGTCCCGGTGAGCAAGGCGCGTGTGCCGAAGGCGGGCGCCTACCGCGCCTCGACCCGCTCGGCCGGCGACCCCGAGGCCGTCGAGAAGCTCGCCGACCTGCTGGTGCACGCGGAGAAGCCAGCCATCCTGCTGGGCAGCCAGGTGTGGACGACCCGCGGCACCGAAGCCGCCATCGAGCTCGTACGCGCCCTCAACGTCCCGGCGTACATGAACGGCGCCGGCCGCGGCACCCTCCCACCGGGCGACCCCCACCACTTCCAGCTGTCACGCCGCTACGCCTTCTCCCACGCCGACGTCATCGTCATAGTCGGCACGCCCTTCGACTTCCGCATGGGCTACGGCAAGCGGCTCTCCCCCGACGCGACCGTGGTGCAGATCGACCTCGACTACCGCACGGTGGGCAAGAACCGCGACATCGACCTCGGGATCGTCGGCGACGCGGGGCTCGTGCTGAAGTCGGTCGCCGAGGCCGCCTCCGGGCGCATCGACGGCGGTGCCGCCAAGCGCAAGGAGTGGCTCGACGAACTGCGCGCGGCCGAGCAGACCGCCCTCGAGAAGCGGCTGCCGAGCCTGAAGTCGGACGCCTCACCGATCCACCCGTACCGCCTGGTCAGCGAGATCAACGACTTCCTCACCGAGGACTCCATCTACATCGGCGACGGCGGTGACATCGTCACCTTCTCCGGGCAGGTCGTCCAGCCCAAGTCCCCCGGGCACTGGATGGACCCGGGCCCGCTCGGCACCCTCGGCGTCGGCGTCCCCTTCGTGCTCGCGGCCAAGCAGGCGCGGCCCGACAAGGAAGCGGTGGCCCTCTTCGGTGACGGCGCCTTCTCCCTCACCGGCTGGGACTTCGAGACCCTCGTCCGCTACGACCTCCCCTTCGTCGGCATCGTCGGCAACAACTCCTCCATGAACCAGATCCGTTACGGCCAGGCCCAGAAGTACGGCCTGGAGCGCGAGCGGGTCGGCAACACCCTCGGCGACGTCCACTACGACAAGTTCGCCCAGATGCTGGGCGGTTACGGCGAGGAGGTCCGCGACCCCGCCGACATCGGCCCCGCGCTCCGGCGCGCCCGCGAGTCGGGCAAGCCGTCGCTGATCAACGTCTGGGTCGACCCGGACGCGTACGCCCCCGGAACCATGAACCAGACCATGTACAAGTGAGGTGACCTGGTGACCACCGAGACCATCTCGACCTCCCAGCCGACCAAGGCGCTCGCGGGCATCCGCGTCCTCGACATGACCCACGTCCAGTCCGGGCCCTCCGCGACCCAGCTGCTGGCCTGGCTCGGCGCGGACGTCGTCAAGCTGGAGGCGCCGACCGGTGACATCACGCGGGGGCAGCTGCGCGACCTCCCGGACGTCGACTCCCTCTACTTCACGATGCTCAACTGCAACAAGCGGAGCATCACCCTCAACACCAAGACCGAGCGCGGCAAGGAGATCCTCACCGAGCTGATCCGGCGCTCCGACGTCATGGTCGAGAACTTCGGACCGGGCGCGGTCGACCGCATGGGCTTCACCTGGGACCGCATCCAGGAGATCAATCCGCGGATCGTCTATGCCTCCATCAAGGGGTTCGGCGAGGGCCCGTACACCAACTTCAAGGCGTACGAGGTCGTCGCGCAGGCCATGGGCGGGTCGATGTCGACCACCGGTTTCGAGGACGGGCCGCCGCTGGCGACGGGGGCCCAGATCGGGGACTCGGGCACGGGCGTCCACGCCGTGGCGGGGATACTCGCGGCGCTGTTCCAGCGCGAGCACACCGGGCGCGGTCAGCGGGTGAACGTGGCCATGCAGCACGCTGTGCTCAACCTCTGCCGGGTGAAGCTGCGCGACCAGCAGCGCCTGGCCCACGGCCCGCTCGCTGAATATCCGAACGACGACTTCGGGACGGAAGTTCCCAGGTCCGGGAACGCGTCCGGCGGCGGCCAGCCCGGCTGGGCGGTCAAGTGCGCGCCGGGCGGCCCGAACGACTACGTGTACGTCATCGTGCAGCCCGTCGGCTGGAAGCCGCTGAGCGAGCTCATCGGCCGGCCGGAGCTCGCGGACGACCCCGAGTGGGCGACGCCCGGGGCCCGTCTCCCCAAGCTCAACAAGATGTTCCAGCTGATCGAGGAGTGGTCCTCGACGCTGCCCAAGTGGGAGGTCCTGGAGCGGCTCAACGCCCACAACATCCCGTGCGGGCCGATCCTGTCCACCAAGGAGATCATCGAGGACGACTCGCTGGTCGCCAACGAGATGGTCGTCACCGTCCCGCACCCCGAGCGCGGCGAGTTCACCACGGTCGGCAGCCCGCTCAAGCTCTCCGACTCCCCCGTCGAGGTGACCAGTTCACCGCTGCTCGGCGAGCACAACGAAGAGGTCTACATCGGCGAGCTCGGCCTCGGCGACGAGGAGCTGCGCCTGCTCAAGTCGAACGGAGTGATCTGACGTGATGGCGGAAGACCGGGAGCTGCGGGTGCGGTCGCTCCTCGACACTGTGCGGGCCGAGGGGCGGACCGCGCTGACCGCGCCCGAGGGCAAGGTGATCGCCGACGCGTACGGGATCGCCGTACCGGGTGAGGAGTTGGCGACCGACGTCGACGAGGCCGTCGCGTACGCGGCGCGTTTCGGCGGGCCCGTGGTGATGAAGATCGTCTCGCCGGACATCCTGCACAAGACCGACGCAGGCGGGGTGATCGTCGGCGTCGAGGGGGCGACGGACGTACGGGCCGCGTTCCACGAAATCATCGACAACGCGCGCGCGTACAACGCGGATGCGCGTATCGAGGGTGTGCAGGTCCAGGAGTTGCTGCCGACGGGACAGGAGGTCATCGTCGGCGCGGTGACGGACCCGACCTTCGGGAAGGTGGTCGCCTTCGGGCTCGGCGGGGTGCTCGTCGAGGTCCTCAAGGACGTCACGTTCCGGCTGGCGCCCGTGAGCGCCGACGAGGCGCTGTCCATGCTGGACTCGATCCGGTCGGCGGAGATCCTGCGCGGGGTGCGCGGCGCCGCGGCCGTGGACCGGTGGGCGATCGCCGAGCAGATCCGGCGGGTGTCCCACCTGGTCGCGGACTTCCCGGAGATCGCGGAGGTCGACCTCAACCCGGTGATCGCGACCCCGGAGGGAGCGGTCGCCGCCGACATCCGCGTGATCCTCGCCGAGAAGCAGCCACCGCCGCGCCGCACGTACACGCGCGAGGAGATCCTCACCTCGATGCGCCGCCTGATGCAGCCTTCGTCGGTCACCGTCATCGGCGCCTCCAACGAGCAGGGCAAGATCGGCAATTCGGTGATGCGCAACCTCATCGACGGCGGCTTCGCCGGGGAGATCCACCCGGTGAACCCCAAGGCCGATGACATTCTGGGCCGCAAGGCGTACAAGAGTGTCACGGACGTTCCCGGTGAGGTGGATGTGGCGGTCTTCGCGATCCCCGCCAAGTTCGTGGCCTCAGCGCTGGAGGAGGTGGGACGCAAGAAGATCCCGAACGCCGTGCTGATCCCCTCCGGTTTCGCGGAGACCGGCGAGCACGAACTCCAGGAGGAGATCGTGGCGATCGCCGAGCGGTACGGCGTCCGCCTCCTCGGTCCGAACATCTACGGCTACTACTCGACGTGGCAGGACCTGTGCGCCACGTTCTGCACGCCGTACGACGTCAAGGGCGGGGTGGCGCTGACCTCGCAGTCCGGTGGCATCGGGATGGCGATCCTGGGCTTCGCGCGCACCACGAAGACAGGTGTGTCGGCGATCGTGGGCCTGGGCAACAAGTCGGACCTGGACGAGGACGACCTGCTGACCTGGTTCGGCGAGGACCCGCACACCGAGTGCATCGCGATGCACCTGGAGGACCTCAAGGACGGGCGCGCCTTCGTGGAGGCCGCGCGGGCGACCGTCCCGAAGAAGCCGGTCGTGGTGCTGAAGGCGGGCCGTACGGCGGCGGGCGCGAAGGCGGCCGGCTCGCACACCGGGGCGCTCGCGGGCGACGACGCCGTGTACGACGACATCCTTCGGCAGGCCGGTGTCATCCGGGCGCCCGGGCTGAACGAAATGCTGGAGTACGCGCGCGCCTTGCCGGTGCTTCCCGCCCCCAAGGGCGACAACGTCGTGATCATCACCGGGGCCGGCGGCAGCGGCGTACTGCTGTCGGACGCGGTGACCGACAACGGGCTGTCCCTGATGGAGATCCCGCCGGACCTGGACGAGGCGTTCCGGAAGTTCATCCCGCCTTTCGGGGCCGCGGGCAACCCGGTCGACATCACCGGGGGCGAGCCGCCGTCGACGTACGAGGCGACGATCCGGCTCGGTCTGGAGGATCCGCGCATCCACGCGCTCGTCCTCGGCTACTGGCACACCATCGTGACTCCCCCGATGGTCTTCGCGGAGCTCACCGCGCGCGTGGTGGCCGAATTCCGGGAGCGCGGTATCGAGAAGCCCGTGGTGGCCTCGCTCGCGGGTGATGTCGAGGTCGAGGAGGCCTGCCAGTACCTCTACGAGCGAGGAGTTGTGGCGTACCCGTACACGACCGAGAAACCGGTGGCGGTGCTCGGCGCGAAGTACCGCTGGGCGCGGGCGGCGGGGCTGTTGTGATGCCGGCACGCAAGCCGAGTCGGCCGGGGGTCCGGGGGTTGCCCCCCGGGCACGACGCAGCCCGCTGGGCGCGGGCGGCGGGGCTGTTGT
>NZ_JBSFHA010000010.1:0-99903 GCF_053596855.1 Streptomyces sp. NPDC001617 | reverse complement strand
TTGTGATGCCGGCACGCAAGCCGAGTCGGCCGGGGGTCCGGGGGTTGCCCCCCGGGCACGACGCAGCCCGCTGGGCGCGGGCGGCGGGGCTGTTGGGGGGCTGTTCATGAGGTGAGCGACAGACGGGGGCGGCCGACAGTGCGGTCGGCCGGCCCCGGGACCCGTGCGCACACGAAAGGCATTGGACAGGGGGCGCTGGCCAGAGCTTTCGACGCAAGGGGCACTGAGCGATGACAACGACCGACTATTCGGCGTCCGTCCCCCACAGGGAGGTGACGGACCGCAACGGCCGCGTGTACCGGATCGGCGAGACCGATGTCGACGTCATGGGCCGCACACGCAAGTGGATGGTCATCCTGCCCTGGGTGGGCATGATGGGCATCAGCTCCGCCGAGTACGCGTTCACGTCGGCGGAGGACACGCTCCACGAGGCACATCTGTGGAGCAGCGGACACATCTTCTGGCTGATGGGCGTCTGGGTCTTCTTCCAGGCGGCCGTGGCCTTCCCCGCCGGACAACTGCGGGAGAGCGGCAGGCTGCCCGCCCGTACGGCGATGATGATCGGCGCCGTCGGCACGATGCTCGGCTATCTGTCGCTGGCGTACGCGCCGCATGTCACCGTCGCCTACCTAGGCTTCGGTATGTTCAGCGGCATCGGCGCCGGTCTCGTCTACGCGACCTGCGTGAACATGGTCGGCAAGTGGTATCCGGAGCGCAAGGGCGGCAAGACGGGCTTCGTCAACGGCGGTTTCGCCTACGGGTCCGTGCCCTTCGTCTTCCTGTTCACCTCGTACATGGACCTGACCAACTACCGGACCGTGCTCGCCTGCGTGGGCATCGGACTGTGCCTGGTGGTCGCCTCGGCGGGCTGGTTCTTCAAGGACCCGCCGAAGAACTGGTGGCCCGCGCACGTGGACCCGCTGAAACTGACCGACGACCCGAAGATCCGCCGGGCGCTGGAGAAGAACCCGCCCGCGGTCAAGCAGTACACCCCGAAGGAGGCCGCCCGTACGCCCGTCCTGTGGATGATGTGGTTCTGTCTGCTGTGCACGGCCGGCATCAACATCTTCGGCATCGCCTTCCAGGTGCCGTTCGGCAAGGACATGGGGTTCGCGGGCGGGATCGTGGCCACGGCGATGTCCCTGAAGGCCGTCGTCAACGGCACCGGACGCGGCGTCATCGGCTGGATCTCCGACCGCTCCGGGCGCCGTAACACCCTGATCATCGTCTGCATCGTGCTCGGCACGGCGCAATTCGGCGTGCTGGTCTCCGGCCAGATGGGCAGCATGCCGTTCTTCCTGTTCTGCTCCATGGTCTCCGGCTTCGGCGGCGGGGCGATCTTCCCGCTGTTCGCGGCCATGACGGCGGACTACTTCGGCGAGAACAACAACGCCACCAACTACGGAATGGTCTACAGCTCGAAGCTGATCTCCGGGCTCGTCGGCTCCGGCCTGGGCGCGGTCGTCGTCGGCGCGTGGGACTACCACGGCGCGTTCGTGCTGGCCGGCTCCATCGGCCTGGCCTCCGCGGTGCTGGCGATCTTCCTGAAGTCCCCGGGCAGGCCGAAGGCCCGGCGCATCGTCCCCAACCCGCACCCGCTCGGCGAGGAGATGGCATAAGCATGACAGCAGATCCGCTCTCGGCCGATCCGACAGCCGCACACCGTCCCTATCGCGAGGTCACCGACTCCCGAGGCCGCGTCTACCGCATCGGCGAGACCGACCGGGACATCCTCGGCCACTCCCGCAAGCTCATGGTGTATCTGCCCTGGCTGGCCATGATGGCCATCAGCGTCTTCGAGTACGCGTACGGCTCCGCGGAGGACACCCTGTCGCACGCCCACGGCTGGACTCAGTCCAACACCTTCTGGATCCTCAGCATCTGGGTGTTCTTCCAGGCCGGCATCGCCTTCCCGGCGGGCTGGATGCGCGAGAAGGGCATCCTGACGGCCCGTAGGGCCATGTACGTGGGTTCCGGCATGTGTCTGGTCGGTTTCCTCGCCCTGTCCCACCTGAGCAACGTCCTGCTGGCGATCCTGGGCTTCGGCGTCATCGGCGGCATCGGGGCCGGCCTGGTCTACGCGACCTGCATCAACATGGTCGGCAAGTGGTTCCCCGAGCGCCGCGGCGCGCGGACCGGCTTCGTCAACGGCGGCTTCGCGTACGGGTCGCTGCCGTTCATCTTCATCTTCAACTACGCCTTCGACACCGGGAACTACCACCGCGTCCTGGACCTGATCGGCTGCTACATCATGATCGTGGTCTTCGGGTGCGCGTTCTTCTTCAAGGACCCGCCGAAGAACTGGTGGCCCGCGGACATCGATCCGCTCACGTTCGCCGGCAACGGGAAGAACGCGGCGAGCCTCGCCAAGAACCCTCCGGCAGTGAAGCAGTACACGCCCAAGGAGGCCGTCAGGACGGGCATGCTGCCCCTGATGTGGATCTCCATCGTGATGACGGCCGGTGTGTCGATCTTCGGGATCTCCTTCCAGGTCGACTACGCCAAGGACGTCGGCTTTGGTCCCCTGGTGGCGGCCTCCTCCATGGGTGTCATGGCGGTCATCAACGGCGTCGGGCGCGGCGTCGTGGGCTGGCTGTCCGACAAGTGGGGCCGCAAGTCGACCCTGGTGTTCGTCATCGTCGTGCTCGGGCTCGCCCAGTTCGGGGTGATCCTGGCGGGCGAGATGAAGAGCGAGTGGCTGTTCCTGTTCTTCGCCTTCCTGTCCGGATTCGGCGGCGGCGCCTTCTACCCGATGTTCGCGGCGCTCACGCCGGACTACTTCGGGGAGAACTACAACGCCACCAACTACGGCCTGGTCTACAGCGGCAAGCTGATCAGCGGCCTGTTCGGCGGGGGCCTCGGCTCCATGGTGGTCGCGGCCTGGGGCTACAACGGGGCGTACGCGCTGGCCGGCGGTGTCTCGATGGTCGCGGCGGCGATCGCCCTGCTGCTGCGGCAGCCCGGGCGGAGCAACACGGCCGCGCTGACTCCGGATCCGCAGCCCGCGGGGTGACGGCACGCGCGTGAGGAGGCCCTCCCCAGGCTGCGGGGAGGGCCTCACCGCGCGGGCGTGCCCCTGGCTTGTTGAATCGAGCCCAGACGCGCGGTCTGCAGCCGTAGTGTCCAGGGTGCCGGTCGGCACGGGTCCGTGTGTCAGCGGTCGCCGAACTCCTCGCCCTGGTCCGCGTGTTGGTGGTCATGCCGGTGGTCGAAGCCCGTTCGTGCAGCGGAGCGAAGGAATCTCAGTCCTTCGCCCGCTCGTGATACGACCGCCGTGTGTGCTCGGTGTGCTCGCGCATCAGCCGGGTGGCCCGCTGCTCGTCCCGGTCCGAGATCGCGGCGATCAGCTCCCGGTGCTCGATCCAGGACTGCTGCCCCCGCTGCCGGGCGATCGGCGTGTAGTACCAGCGCACCCGGCGGTCCACCTGGGCCGCCAGCTCCGCGAGGACCGCGTTCCCCGCCAGCTCCATGATCTTCGCGTGGAACCGGGCGTTCATAGCGACCGCCGCGTCCACGTCGTCCGCCGCGACCGCCTTCTCGCCCTCGGCGCACAGCTCCTCCAGGACCGAGATCCCGGCGCTGCCCGTGTTCGCCGCGGCGAGTCTCGCCGCCTCGGCCTCCAGGAGCGTACGGACGGTGAGGAGCTGGTCGGCCTCCTCCTCCGTCGGCTCGTGCACGAACGCGCCCTGGGCGGGCCGCAGATCGACCCATCCGTCGGTGTTCAGCCGTTGCAGCGCCTCCCGCACCGGCTGGCGGGACACGCCGAGGTGACCCGCGAGTTCACTCTCGACGAGATGCTGGCCGGGCCGCAGGGCGCGGGTGGTGATGAGTTCGAGCAGCGCCTCGTAGACGCGGTCGCGCAGCGGGCCGGGCCGTTCGAGCTTGGGTACCGCACCCTGCGGCAGTCCTGTCGACAACATCGGTCCCCCTCCTGGGGCAGCGCGGGGCAACTTGCAGCCGGAAAGACAGTATGGATTGTCTTTCGTCTACAGTCTACGGCGCATCACGGCCAGGGAGATGGGCGGTCGGCTGTGTCACACCCGGCCGTCCCCGCAGGTCACGGGCAGCGGACGACCTGACCGGCGTAGGACAGGTTTCCGCCGAAGCCGAACAGCAGGACCGGGTCGCCGGTGGTGATCGCGCCCTGTTCGACGAGCTTCGAGAACGCGAGCGGGATGCTCGCCGCCGAGGTGTTGCCGGACTCCACGACGTCTCGCGCGACGACGGCGTTGACGGCGCCGATCTTCTCGGCGAGGGGTTCGATGATGCGCAGGTTGGCCTGGTGCAGCACGACTCCGGCGAGGTCGGCGGGCTCCAGCCCGGCGCGTTCGCAGGCCTTGCGGGCGATGGGCGGCAGCTGAGTGGTGGCCCAGCGGTAGACGCTCTGCCCCTCCTGCGCGAACCGCGGGGGCGTCCCCTCGATCCGCACGGCGTGCCCCATCGCGGGCACCGAGCCCCACAGCACCGGCCCTATACCGGCGTTCTCCGAGGCCTCGACCACGGCGGCCCCAGCTCCGTCGCCGACGAGGACGCAGGACGTGCGGTCGGTCCAGTCCGTCACCTCGGACATCTTGTCGGCGCCGATGACCAGGGCACGGGTGGATCCGCCCGCACGGACCGCGTGATCGGCCGTCGCCAGCGCATGCGTGAACCCCGCGCACACGACGTTGATGTCCATCGCGGCGGGCGAGGGGATGCCGAGGCGGGCGGCGACGCGGGCGGCCATGTTGGGCGAGCGGTCTATGGCCGTGGACGTCGCCACCAGGACCAGGTCGATGTCGCCCGGTGCGAGGCCGGCCGCCGCGAGGGCCTTGGCGGCGGCGTGCGCGGCCAGCTCGTCGACCGGCTCGTCGGGTCCGGCGATGTGGCGTGTGCGGATGCCCACCCGGGACGTGATCCACTCGTCACTGGTGTCGACCATGCCCGCCAGGTCCTCGTTGGTGAGTACCTTGGCGGGCTGGTAGTGGCCGACGGCGGCGATGCGCGAGCCGTTCATTGGGTGGTCCCCCTCGTTGCCCTGGGTTGCGGGATCCACCAGTCTGATCAGTGACTCACGGGTACGACGGCACGTAAGGCGACAGGAAACGGGCGCCCGGGTTGTCGGCTTCTGTCAGACCCTCGGACACCCTGGTTGTTCCCGAACAGTCACCCACAGTCACACGGCGCACGGCAACCGGACGAAACGGTCACCCGGTGAACAGCTTCGTCGCCTTCTGTACGAGCTCGTACAGCCCGTACACGAGCGGCGCCCCCACCCACAGCCAGGAGAAGGCGATCAGCGGGCGCCGGTCAGGCGGACTCTGACTGCTGTCGTCAGACATCGACGGTCTCCTCCTTCGGGGTGGGGATGTGGTGACGGGCATGGACCGGCCGGACCAGTTCGTTGGCGACGAAGCCGACGACGAGCAGGCCGATCATGATGACGAAGGAGAGCTCGTACAGGGACGGGCCGCTCTTCCCGGCGTCCTTCTGATGGTCGGCGATCCAGTTCACGATCAGCGGTCCGAGGACGCCGGCCAGGGACCAGGCGGTGAGCAACCGGCCGTGGATCGCGCCGACTTGATAGGTCCCGAAGAGGTCCTTCAGGTAGGCCGGGATGGTCGCGAAGCCGCCGCCGTAGAAGGAAAGGATCACCATCGCGCACAGCACGAACAGCGGCTTGGAGGAGTCGCCGAACAGCGCGATCAGCGCGTACATCACCGCGCCGGTGCCGAGATAGACGCGGTAGATGTTCTTGCGGCCGATGAGGTCGGAGGTGGACGACCAGCCGATGCGGCCCGCCATGTTGGCGGCGGAGAGCAGGGCGACGAAGCCCGCCGAGGCCGACACCGACACCGGGGTCGAACTGTCCTTGAAGAAGTCCTGGATCATCGGCGCGGCCTTCTCCAGGATGCCGATGCCGGCGGTCACGTTCATACAGAGCACGACCCACAGGAACCAGAACTGCGGTGTGCGGATGGCACTGTTGGCGGAGACCTGCGGCCCGTGGAGCACGCTCGGCGCGCCCTCGACCGGCTTCTCGCTGCGCGGGACCCGCACCAGCAGCACGCCGAGCGACATGAAGACGGCGTACGACAGCCCGTGCACGAGGAACGCGAGCGCGATCCCGGAGCTGTCGGTGCCGAAGGACGCCAGCATCTGCGTCGACCAGGGCGAGGCGATGAGCGCGCCGCCGCCGAAGCCCATGATGGCTATGCCGGTGGCCATGCCGGGCCGGTCCGGGAACCACTTGATCAGCGTCGAGACGGGCGAGATGTAGCCGATGCCCAGGCCGATGCCGCCGACGAAGCCGTAGCCGAGGACGATCAGCCAGTACTGCTCGGTGGCCGCGCCGAGCGCGGAGATCAGGAAGCCGGACGAGAAGCAGACCAGGGCCACCGTCATCGCCCAGCGCGGCCCGTTGCGCTCGACCAGCGTGCCGCCGAACGCGGCGGACAGACCGAGCATCACGATGGCCAGCTGGAAGGGCAGCGCGCTCTCGGTACCGCTCAGACCCAGCGAGGACTCGAGGGGCGGCTTGAACACGCTCCAGGCATAGGCCTGACCGATGGACAGATGGACGGAGAGAGCGGCGGGGGGAACCAGCCAGCGGCTCCAGCCGGCCGGTGCGACAGGGGGACTCATGATCCCGAACGGTAGGCAGTCCCAAGGGAGTTGAGAAGGCGGCGCGTCGACCGTATGCGATGAACGGTGCGCGGGGAGCGCCGAACGGTCGTACCGCCCGGTCTTCCGAACCGTGCGCGGAGTCTTGTCGACCCCACCTCCATACTGTAGACAATATTCAGTCGACAGAGGTCGACGGTGCGCCCTCTCCGCGGTATCCCTCGACCGAACGGAGCTCCCTCGTCATGAAAGTCGCAGTCCTCGGCGCCGGTGCGATCGGCGCCTACGTCGGTGCCGCGCTCCATCGCGCAGGCGCCGACGTCCATCTCGTCGCCCGTGGACCGCATGTGGCGGCCATGAGGCAGCACGGAGTACGGGTGCTCAGCCCTCGCGGCGACTTCACCGCGCGGGCCCACGCCACCGACGACCCGGCGGAAATCGGCCCGGTCGACTATGTCTTCCTGGGCCTGAAGGCCAACGCGTACGCGGCGTGCGGGCCGCTGATCGAGCCCCTTCTGCACGACACCACGGCGGTGATCGCCGCCCAGAACGGCATCCCCTGGTGGTACTTCCACCGGCACGGCGGCCCTCACGACGGCCACCGCGTGGAGAGCGTGGACCCGGACGGCGCGGTCAGTGCGGTGCTCGCGCCGGAGAGGGCCGTCGGTTGTGTCGTCTACGCGGCAACCGAGCTGGCGGGCCCGGGAGTTGTACGGCACCTGGAAGGCACCCGGTTCTCCGTCGGCGAGCCCGACCGCAGCGTCTCCCAGCGCTGCCGGGACTTCAGCGAGGCCATGGTCGCCGGTGGCCTGAAGTGCCCGGTCGAGCCCGACCTGCGCAACGACATCTGGCTCAAGCTGCTCGGCAACATCTCGTTCAACCCGATCAGCGCGCTGGCCCGCGCCACCATGCGGCAGATGTGTCTGCACGGCGGCACCCGCAAGGTCATCGAGACCATGATGGCCGAGACGCTCGCGGTCGCCGAGGCCCTCGGCTGCGAGGTCGGCGTCTCCATCGAGCGCCGTCTCGCCGGCGCCGAACGCGTCGGCGACCACCGCACCTCCACGCTCCAGGACCTGGAGCGCGGCAAGCCGCTCGAACTCGACGTACTCCTCGCGGCCGTCGTCGAGTTGGCGGAGATCACCGGTGTGGAGGTGCCCACCCTGCGCACCGTGCACGCCATCTCGGACCTGCTCGCCCTGAGGACTGCCGCATGAGCAAGAGGACTGTCTCATGAGCAAAAGGAACCGGACCCCGAAGACCTACACCCGGCTCACCCACCCGCTCGTCCGCGACCATCGCAACGAGCCCTTCCGGCAGGCGAGTTGGCAGGAGGCCCTGGACCGGGCGGCCCGCGGCCTGGAGCGCGACCGCGGCGCCTTCGGCATGTTCTCCTGCGCCCGCGCCACGAACGAGATGAACTACGTGGCGCAGAAGTTCGCGCGGGTCGTCATGGGCACCAACAACGTCGACTCCTGCAACCGCACCTGCCATGCCCCCAGCGTCGCGGGTCTCTCCGCCGCCTTCGGCTCGGGCGGCGGCACCTCCTCGTACGAGGAGATCGAGCACACCGACGTCATCGTGATGTGGGGCTCCAACGCCCGCTTCGCGCACCCGATCTTCTTCCAGCACGTCCTCAAGGGCATCAGGAACGGCGCCCGGATGTACGCCGTCGACCCGCGCCGTACCTCCACCGCCGAGTGGGCGGAGAGCTGGCTCGGCCTCAATGTCGGCACCGACATCCCGATGGCGCACGCGATCGGCCGCGAGATCATCCACGCGGGCCTGGCCAACGAGGCGTTCATCGAGCGGGCGACCTCCGGCTTCGACGCGTACAAGGCGCTCGTCGAGCCGTGGACGCTCTCCCTCGCCGAGAAGGTGACCGGCGTACCGGCGCGCGCCATAAGGGAGTTGGCGCACGCCTACGCCCGTGCGGAGCGCGCCCAGCTGTGCTGGACGCTCGGTATCACCGAGCACCACAACGGCACCGACAACGTCCGCGCGCTGATCAACCTGTCCCTGCTGACCGGCCAAGTCGGCCGGTACGGCGCCGGGTTGCAGCCCCTGCGCGGCCAGAACAACGTGCAGGGCGGCGGCGACATGGGCGCCATCCCCAACCGCCTGCCCGGCTTCCAGGACATCCTCGACCCGGACTCCCGCCTGAAGTTCGAGTCGGCCTGGGACACCGTCATCCAGCCCCACTACGGCCTCAACCTCACCCAGATGTTCGAGGCGATGGAGGAGGGCTCGCTGAAGGCCGTCTACTGCATCGGCGAGAACCCGGCGCAGTCGGAGGCCGACAGCGAGCAGGCCGTACGGCGCATGAAGCAGCTGGACTTCCTGGTCGTACAGGACATCTTCCTCACGAAGACGGCCGAGCTGGCGGACGTCGTCCTGCCCGCGACCGCGGGCTGGGCGGAGACCGACGGCACAACCACCAACAGTGAGCGGCGCGTTCAGCGCGTACGCCGGGCGGTCACCCCGCCCGGCGAGGCACGCGAGGACATCGACATCATCTGCGAACTGGCGGCCCGACTCGGCCACGACTGGAAGTACGCCGACGCCGAGGCGGTCTGGAACGAGCTGCGCTCGGTGTCGCCTGACCACTACGGGATGACGTACGAACGCCTGGAGCAGCACCAGGGCATCCAGTGGCCGTGCCCCAGCACCGAGCAGCTCGAACCGACCTATCTGCACAGCCGGTTGTGGGAGACGGACCCGGCCAGGCGCGGCAGGCCGGCGCCCTTCGGGATCGTCCGGCACGACCCGCCGGTCGACCTCACCGACGACCAGTACCCGATCCGGCTGACCACCGGGCGACGCCTCGACTCCTACAACACCGGTGTGCAGAGCGGGGGCTTCGCCTCCCCACTGCGGCGCGGCGAGTACATCGAGCTGTGCCCGGAGGACGCCGAGCGCTACGGGGTCGTGGTCGGCGAGGAGGTGCAGGTGTCCTCGCGACGGGGTTCGGTCGTGGCACCGGTGTGGGTCGACACGGCGCTGCGGCCCGGGCTCGCCTTCATGACCATGCACTTTCCCGACGAGGTGGACACCAACCAGCTGACGATCGAGGCCAATTGCCCGATCGCGGGGACGGCGGAGTTCAAGGCGTCGGCGATCCGGATCGAGAAACTCCCCGTCGCGACCATCGTGAGGTGACCCAAGTGGACCTGCACTTCGGCGACAGCAAGCCGACGGACGACGAACGGGCCGCCGTGGACACCCTGTTGGGTCCTCCGGAGTCCTCCTGGGAGGGCGCCGACCGGTCCGACGCCGACCTGAGGTGGGCGCGCGGCGGCCGCGAGGCCCGGGACCGCCGCGACCTGCTGTTGCCGGGGTTGCACGCGATCAACGACCGGATCGGCTGGATCAGCGAGGGCGCCCTCGACTACCTGTGCCGGCGGCTGACCGTGCCACCGGCGGAGGCGTACGGCGTCGCCACCTTCTACGCGATGTTCTCGCTGAAGCCACGTCCGTCGACCGTGCTCCACGTCTGCACGGACCTCGCGTGCACGGCGGCCGGGGCGTCCGAGCTGTGCGCCGGGGTCGAGGCGCGGCTCGGGCTCGGCAGTGGCGTGCGGGTCGAGCGCAGCCCGTGCCTGGGCCTGTGCGAGCGGGCTCCGGCGGCGCTCGCGATCAAGGCGGGCGATCCGGTGCGTACGGCGGTGTCGGCGCCGGCGACCGTGCACGAGGCGGTCCTCGCCGCGAGCGCGCCGGACTCGGCGCCGGAGGAACCGCCGGCCGCGTCGGCCGTACCGCAAGCGGGACAGGAGGGGCTGATCCTCCTCGAGCGCGTCGGTGTCGTGGACCCGTCCAGCCTCGACGACTACCGCGCGGGCGGCGGCTACACCGCCCTCCGCCGGGCCTTCGAGCTCGGTCCCGCGGGGGTCATCCGCGAGGTCGGCGAATCCGGCCTGGTCGGGCGCGGCGGCGCCGCCTTCCCCACCGGCCGCAAATGGCAGGCCACGGCGTCCCAGCCCGACCACCCCCACTACCTGGTCTGCAACGCCGACGAATCCGAACCGGGCACCTTCAAGGACCGCGTGATCATGGAGGGCGACCCGTACGCGCTGGTCGAGGCGATGACGATCGCGGCGTACGCGATCGGTGCGCACAAGGGGTACCTCTACCTGCGCGGCGAGTATCCGAGGGCGCTGAGGCGAGTCCAGCACGCCATCGACCGGGCACGCGCGCGTGGCTTCCTCGGCGAGGACGTCCTCGGCCAGGGCTACGCCTTCGACATCGAGATCCGGCGCGGTGCGGGCGCCTACATCTGTGGCGAGGAGACGGCCCTGTTCAACTCCATCGAGGGCTACCGGGGCGAGCCGCGCTCCAAGCCGCCCTTCCCGGTGGAGAAGGGCCTGTTCGGCAAGCCGACGGTCGAGAACAACGTCGAGACGCTGGTCAACGTACTCCCGATCCTGACCATGGGCGCTCGGGCGTACGCGGCGATCGGCACGGAGAGGTCCACCGGGCCCAAGCTGTTCTGTGTGTCGGGGAGTGTGGAGCGGCCCGGGATCTACGAGCTTCCGTTCGGGGCCACACTCGGCGAGCTCCTGGAGAAGGCCGGTGTACGGGACCGGCTGCGGGCGGTGCTCCTCGGCGGCGCGGCGGGCGGCTTCGTACGGCCGGACGAAGTGGACATCCCGCTCACCTTCGAAGGCACGCGGGAGGCGGGCACGACCCTCGGGTCCGGAGTCGTCATGGCCTTCGACGACACCGTGCCGCTCCCCCGGCTGCTCTTGCGCATCGCGGAGTTCTTCCGGGACGAGTCGTGCGGGCAGTGTGTGCCGTGCCGGGTCGGGACCGTGCGGCAGGAGGAGGCGCTGCACCGGATCGTGGAGCGCACGGGTGCGGCCGCCGCCGACGACATCGCCCTGCTCAGGGAGGTCGGCCGCGCGATGCGGGACGCCTCGATCTGCGGTCTGGGGCAGACCGCGTGGAACGCCGTGGAATCCGCGATCGACCGTCTGGGGGCGTACGAATGACCGTGACACCGCTGGGGATCCCGCGCCGGTTGTTGGAGTTCACGATCGACGGGGAGGCGGTCCGGGCGCCGGAGGGCTCGACGATCCTCGACGTGTGCCGGGCGGCCGGGAAGGATGTGCCGACGCTCTGCCAGGGCGACACGCTGCGCCCGAAGAACGCCTGCCGGGTCTGTGTCGTCGAGGTCGAGGGCTCCCGGACCCTCGTCCCGGCCTGCTCCCGCAAGGCCGAGCCCGGCATGGTCGTCCGGACCGACACGGAACGCGCCCGGCACAGCCGCAAGATCGTCCTCGAACTGCTCGCCTCCTCGGTCGACTTGTCGACGACTCCACAAGTCGCCGAATGGATCAAGGAGTACGAGGCGAAGCCGGACCGGTTCGGCCCGGACGCGGCGCGGCTCGACGAGGAACCGAGGGTCGACAACGATCTGTATGTGCGCGACTACGGCAAGTGCATCCTCTGCTACAAGTGCGTCGACGCCTGTGGCGACCAGTGGCAGAACACCTTCGCGATCTCGGTCTCCGGACGGGGTTTCGACGCCCGGATCGCCGTCGAGCAGGACGCCCCGCTGACCGACTCGGCGTGTGTGTACTGCGGGAACTGCATCGAGGTGTGTCCGACCGGTGCGCTGTCCTTCAAGTCGGAGTTCGACATGCGTGCGGCGGGTACGTGGGACGAGGCGAAGCAGAGCGAGACGACCACCGTGTGCGCGTACTGCGGTGTGGGCTGCAACCTCACGCTCCACGTGCAGGACAATGAGATCGTGAAGGTCACCTCCCCGCACGACAACCCGGTGACCCACGGCAATCTCTGCATCAAGGGCCGCTTCGGCTACCAGCACGTACAGAACCGGGACTGAGGCACACATGGGACGAGTCACGGAACGACGCAAGGTGATCCGCATCCGCGACGGGGTGGTCTCGTCCCGCCCGGACACACTGGTCGCCGAGGAACCGCTGGAGATCCGGCTGAACGGCAAGCCGCTCGCGATCACCATGCGCACCCCGGGCGACGACTTCGCGCTGGCCGCGGGCTTCCTGGTCAGCGAGGGTGTGCTGGCGGAGCGGGGCGATCTGCAGAACATCGTGTACTGCGCGGGCGCCACGGTCGACGGCTCGAACACGTACAACGTGGTGGACGTGCGGACCGCGCCGGGCGTGAGGATCCCCGACATAACCCTGGAGCGGAACGTCTACACGACCTCGTCCTGCGGCCTGTGCGGCAAGGCGAGCCTCGACGCGGTGCGTACGACGGCCCGCTGGCCGATAGCCGACACTCCCCCGGTCCGGGTCGACCCCGAGCTGCTCGCGAGCCTCCCCGACCGGCTGCGGGCGGCCCAGCGGGTCTTCGACCGGACCGGGGGCCTGCACGCCGCGGCCCTGTTCACCGAGGACGGCGAGCTGCTCGACATACGGGAGGACGTGGGCCGGCACAACGCGGTCGACAAGCTGGTCGGCCGCGCCCTGCAGAACGGCGATCTCCCGCTGTCCCGCACCATCCTGCTGGTCTCCGGCCGGGCCTCGTTCGAGCTCGCCCAGAAGGCGGTCATGGCGGGCATCCCGGTCCTGGCGGCGGTCTCGGCACCGTCCTCGCTCGCCGTCGACCTGGCGGCGGAGACCGGCCTGACCCTGGTGGGCTTCCTGCGGGGCAGCTCCATGAACGTGTACGCGGGCGAGGACCGTGTCGCTCTACGGACCGCGGCCGCCCAGAGCTGACCGGCTCCCCGCGACACGGCGGCGGGGCCCCGATCGGCGGGGAGCGCCCCCTGCGCCGCGGGGCCCCGCCTCAGCCGGACGAGGGCCGGACCTCAGGCCACGAACCGCACCTCCGCCGCCCGCACCACCGTCCCCAGCCGAGGAAAGTCCAGCCGCACCGACGCCTCGTGCTCGGCGGCCGTGAACGCGGCCATCGCGTCCTCGACGAAGACCAGGCCGTAGCCCAGGTCGCCGGCGGCGCGGGCGGTGGACTCGACGCCCAGGTTGGTGGCGATGCCGCCGAACACGAGGGTGCGTACGCCGCGTTCCCGCAAGCGCTCGTCCAGGTCCGTGCCCTGGAAGGCGCCGATCGTCCCCTTCACGACCTCGACATCGCCGTCCCGGGCCAGGCCCGCCACCAGGCCGCTGCCGGGCGGCTGTTCGGCGACGCCGGGGCGTTCGACGCGGACGAGGACGACGGGCGCGCCGACCGAACGGAAAGCGGTCGCCAACTCCTCGGCGGCGGACAGGACTTCGGTGCCCTTACGGGGCTCCAGGGGCAGCGCGACGATCCGGTCCATCAGATCGACGAGGACGAGAGCACTGCGTGCGGGATCCAGGGCGAGGGGTGCGGTCATGACGGAACGTTATCCGTCATCAGCCCTCCGTATCAGGTATCCGTGCCGGAAATCCGGATCAACAGGCCCATGAACCGGTCGCGTTCGGCCTCCGAGAGCGGGGCGAGCAGCTCGTCGTTGGCCACGCGCGCCGCCTTCTCGCAGCGCTTGAGCGGCCGTGCGCCCTCCGAGGTGATCGACACCGCGTTCTTGCGCCGGTCCTTCGGGTCCGGCTCGCGCACCACCAGGCCCGCGGCCTGCAGGTCGTTGAGGACACCGACCAGGTCCTTGGGGTCGAGCCGCACACTGCGGCCGAGGTCGGCCTGGGCGACGGGGGCGAGGTCGCGGACGGCGGAGAGCACCACGTGGTGCCACATCCTCAGCCCCTCGACCGCCAGCGCCTCGGCCACCAGGGCCCGCCCACGGGCGGCCGACCGTGATCGGCTTCCAGATGGCGCGGATCGCCCGCGGGAAGCCGGAGTTGTACGAGAACGGGCGGCGGGAGCTGTGGCGGCTGTTCGCGGAGGGGGCGCTGAAGCCCGCGGTGCACGGGGAGTTCGCACTGGAGGACGCGGCGAAGGCGCACGAGGTGATCGAGGCGCGGAGCAACCTGGGCAAGGTGGTGCTGCGACCGTGAAATCCGCGACCGCACGCTCCTTGTGAGGCTCCGGACGCCGCAACTAGCCTCTGTGACACGGACGTTGGACGTGGGATGTCCGGATGTCCAGACCTCTGAAGGGCAGGTTCGCACCATGCCGTCACGTCTTCGCGCACGTCTGAGAGCCACCCTCACCACCGTGTTCACGACGGCCGCGCTGCTCGCGCTGCCGAACGCGGCTCATGCCCAACCCGCCTCCACGGAACCGGACTTCGAGCAGCAGATCCTCTTCAAGGCCGCGCAGGACCCGGGTTACGCCTGCTTCCGTATACCGGCGATCGTGAGGACCACGGACGGCACGCTGCTCGCGTTCGCCGAGGGCCGGGTGCTCAACTGCGGGGACGCCGCCGACATCGACATCGTGCTGAAGCGGTCCACGGACGGCGGGCGAACCTGGGGCCCGCTGCAGGTGGTCACCCACGGCGGCGGGGACACGCACGGCAACCCGGCGCCGATCGTGGACCGCGAGACGGGCCGCGTCCTGCTCGCCGAGACCTGGAACACCGGCCGCACGGACAGCGCCAGTTGCTCGGTGCCCTGCGACCGCACCCCACACCTGCAGTACAGCGACGACGACGGCACGACCTGGTCCGAGCCGCGTGATCTGAGCGACGAGATCCTCCCGGCCGACTGGAACTCCTGGTACGCCACCGGGCCCGTCCACGGCATCCAGCTCACCCGTGGCAGGCACGCCGGCCGGCTGGTCTTCGGCGTCAACACCGAGACATGGAACGGCAGTCGGGTCACCGCCAACCACGCGGCGCTGATCGTCAGCGACGACGGCGGCGACCACTGGCGGATCGGCGCCACGGACAGCTGGCCGATCGCGGACGACGGCACCTTCCGGCAGAAGCCCTCCGAAACGGCCCTCGCCGAGCGCACCGACGGCTCGATCCTCGTCAGCGGCCGCGAAACGGACGGCACCGACCTCGGGCACCGCACCCAGGCGGTCAGCCACGACGGCGGCGACAGCTTCACCGCGCCGTTCCACGACCTGCCCGACCTCTACACCCCCATGGTCCAGGGCTCGGTGCTGCGCCTGGGCGACCGCCTCCTGCTCGCCTGCCCCGGCGACCCCGACCGCCGCCGGACCATGATGATCCGCTCCTCCTACGACGGCGGCCGCACCTGGGACAGCGTCGACCGCGGCACGGTCGTGACCACGGACTGGTCGGGCTACTCCGACATGGCGCGCATCGACCACGACACCGTGGGGCTGATGTACGAGGGCGGGGCGGTGGACGCCCGCGACGAGATCCGGTTCGCCCGCTTCACCGAGGACTGGCTGCAGCCCCGCCGCGGCCCCGACCCCACCACCACCGACCTGGCCCCGCACGCCCGCCCGGCGGCCGTCCTCGGCGGCGCTCAGGAGACGGCCGGCGTGATCGGCGGCGCCCTGGAGTTCGACGGCACCGACGACGCCGTACGCCTGCCGTACAGCGACCGACTCCCGCTCGGGGCGAAGGAGTTCACGGCATCGCTGTGGTTCCGGTACACCGCCACGACCGGTGAGCAGCCACTGCTGTGGATGGGCGGGATCGGCACCACCCAGCCGCAGGTGTGGCTGCGCGGCGAGCCCGCGAGCAACCGCATCCAGGGGCTGATCACCGTACGCAACGGCGCGGCGGCCCCGCAGTCGGCGTCCGTCCGCACCACCGGCGCCTACAACGACGGCCAGTGGCACCACCTGGCACTGCGCCGCGGTGGCGGCCGGCTGGCCCTGTTCATCGACGGTACGGAGCTCAGCACCGCCGACGTGCCGGGCTCGGTCAGCCGCAACTCGCCCTTCGGCGTGCACATCGGCCAGCGCATGGACAGCAGGGCCTTCTTCGCCGGCGCGATCGACGACGTCCACGTCTGGGACCGGGCCCTGAGCGACGAGGAGTTGGCCGCCGGGCGGGACCTGTCCGCGAAGGACACGAAGGACATGAAGAAGATGAAGGACATGAAGGACACCGTCCTGTGGCTGCCCATGGACCACGTGCGCAAGAGCCACTAACGTCCCGTGGGTGCCCGACGACGTACGAGCACGACAGCGGACGGGAACCGGCCTCGGCCTGCTGCTGACGCTGGTTCTCGGTGCCGTGCTGCTCACCGCCCTTCCGGACGACGGCGAACGGGAGGGCGGTGGGTGTACGCCGTACACGACCGCTTCCTGGTCGAAGGACGACCGCCTCACCGGTGAGTTCACCCGCTACGGCGACGACGAGTCCCGCACCGACGACTGGACCGGCGGCGACGGCACCCACTCGGTGCGGCTGCCGGACGGCCGGGTGCTGTGGCTGTTCTCGGACACCTATCTGGGTCAGGTGCACGCCCCGCCCAACCCGGTCGGCGAGTCCGCCGCCTGGCGGGACACCTCGGCGCCCCTGGTGCGGAACTCGGCCGTGGTGATGCGCGGCAGCCGCCTGGAGACCACCCTTCCCACCCCGCTCTTCCCGGACCCGGCCCCGAACCAGTGGCGTTGGCCGGTCGCGGCCCGCGTCGAGCCGCGCTCCCCCGGTTCGTCCGAGAAGGTCGTCAGGGTCGTGCTGTGGGTGCGGACGGCCGGACAGTCGCCGTGGATCTACGGTGTGCCGACGGCCACCGAGGTCGCCACGCTCTCCCTGCCCGACCTACGGGTCGAGTCGGTCGTGAAGGTGCTCGACCAGAGCCTGGTCACCGACCCCTCCCGGCGGATTCTGTTCGGCACGACCATGACCGAAAAGGGCGGCTGGACCTATGTGTTCGGCGGCGACGACGGACAGGCGGCTTCCCGGCCGGCCTCGTCGGCGTATGCGGCGCGGGTGCCGGAGGGACGGCTCGGGGACCCGTCGGCCTGGCGGTACTGGGACGGCTCAGGGTGGGGGCTGCGGCCGAGACCGCTGAGCGGCGCGAAGGTGGGCAGCGCCTTCTCGGTGGTGCGGGTGAACGGCACGTATGTGCTGTTCACGATGGCCGCCGGGGCGGCGGGGCTGACCACCATGACCTCGTACTGGTCCTGCTCGCCCACCGGCCCCTGGCACGGTCCCACGAAGAGCTTCAGCCCCTCGCTGCCGGCGGCCGGGGTGGCCGCCTACAACCCGCAGGCGCACCCCGCTGTATCCGACAGCGCCTCCGGCGCGGGCGACGGCGACGGACGGCTGGTGCTCAGCTACGACGTCAACTGGCTGGAGACCACGGGTGCTTCGGCGAGCATCAACGCGAACGTGTCGCTGTACCGACCGCGGTTCGTGACGGTGCGGCTGGTGCGGACGCGGTGACCTCCGCGCTCTCCTCGCGGGGGTCGTGCGAGCGGCGCTTGGCGATCACCGCGCAGACCATCAGCTGCATCTGGTGGAAGAGCATCAGCGGCAGCACGGCCAGCGAGGCGTGGGCGCCGAACAGGACGCTCGCCATGGGCAGTCCGGAGGCGAGGGACTTCTTGGAGCCGGCGAACTGGAGGGCGATCCGGTCCTCGCGGTTGAAGCGCAGCGCCTTGCCGCCGTACCAGGTCAGGACCAGCATCACGGCGAGCAGCGCGGCCTCGACGACCATCAGTCCGCCGAGCCGGATCGGGCTCACCCGGTGCCAGATGCCCTGGACCATGCCCTCGCTGAACGCGGTGTAGACGACGAGCAGGATCGACCCGCGGTCGACCAGTCCGAGCACCTTCTTGTGCCGGGCGACGAAATCGCCGATCCAGCGGCGCAGCAGCTGCCCGGCGAGGAACGGCACCAGCAGCTGGAACACGATCTGGACGAGCGAGTCGGCCGAGAACCCGCCGGCGCTGCTGCCGAGCAGGGCGGCCGCGAGGAGCGGGGTGACGACGATGCCGACGAGGGAGGAGAAGGAGCCCGCGCAGATGGCCGCGGGGACGTTTCCGCGGGCGATGGACGTGAACGCGATCGACGACTGGATGGTCGACGGGACGAGCGTGAGGAAGAGCAGGCCCTGGTAGAGCGGGTGCGTCAGGAGGACCGGGACGAGACCGCGGGCGGCCAGGCCCAGCAGCGGGAAGATCACGAACGTGCAGGCGAGGACCGTGCCGTGCAGCCGCCAGTGCTTGAGTCCGTCCAGCGCTTCACGGGTGGAGAGCCGGGCGCCGTACAGGAAGAAGAGGAAGGCGATCGCGGCCGTGGAGGCACCGGAGGCCACGTCGGCCCCCGCCCCGCGCGCCGGGAGGAGAGCCGCGAGGCCCACCGTCCCGAGCAGCAGCAGGATGTACGGGTCGATCGGCATCCAACTCGGCCATCGCAGGCGTTTCACGGTGCTCCACTTGCTTGTCGCTGTCGGCATTGAATCTCTGGGTGTCTGTGGGGAGGGCACGGAGTCCCCCGCTCCATCGTCCTCCTCGGACAGCCGATCGGGAATCCGTCATACCGCTCTGACTGCCATCACGTTCCGCGATAGGCAGCTACCCTTCCTTTCATGTACGACCCCTCCCACCTGCGCACCTTTCTGGCGGTCGCCCAGACCCTGAGCTTCACCCAGGCCGCTCGCCGGCTGGGGCTGCGCCAGTCGACGGTCAGCCAGCACGTACGGCGTCTGGAGGACGCCACCGGCCGTCAGCTGTTCTCCCGGGACACGCACTCGGTGGAGCTGACGGAGGACGGCGAGGCGATGCTCGGTTTCGCGCGCCGGATCCTGGAGGTGCACGAACAGGCGTCGGCGTTCTTCACCGGCACGCGACTGCGCGGCCGGCTCCGCTTCGGCGCCTCGGAGGACTTCGTGCTGACCCGGCTCCCGGAGATCCTGGAGGGCTTCCGCTACGACCATCCCGAGGTCGACCTGGAGTTGACGGTCGAACTCTCCGGCACACTGCACGAGCAGCTGGCGGCCGGGAAACTGGACCTGGTGCTGGCCAAGAAGCGCCCGGAGGATCCGCGCGGGCAGCTGGTCTGGCACGACGAGCTGGTGTGGATCGGCGCGGAACGGCTCCGTCTCGACCCGGACCGCCCGGTCCCGCTGATCGTCTTCCCGCCGCCCGGTATCACCCGCGCCCTCGCCTTCGAGTCCCTGGAGCGGCAGGGCCGGTCCTGGCGTATCGCCTGCACCAGCGGCAGTCTGAGCGCCCTGATCGCGGCGGCCCGCGCGGGCCTCGGCGTGATGGCCCACTCCCGCGGCCTGATCCCGCCGGGCCTGGTCCGCGTCCCCGACCGCTTCGGCCTGCCCGAACTGGGCCGCGTCGACTTCGTCCTGGTCCACGGCCGCCGCCCCGCCCCGGCCCAGAGCGCGGCGGACGCCCTGGCGACGACGATCCTGGCGGGCGGGGACCGGCTGCAGCGCCGACGCGGTGGTTAGCGGGGCGGCCGATAGGTCAGCTGCTTGACGTTGCGCAGGTACGGGGTCGCCTCAACGTGTTGGACACCTTCCAATTGGCCGAGAGGGCCGCTGAGGTAGGCGTACAGATCGGCGGTGCTCCTGACGACCGCCGTCGCGGTGAGGTTGCTGGAGCCCGCGGTCGCGGAGGCGTGGGCGATCGGGGCATGCGCGGCCAGGGCCTCACCGACGGAGTGGAGAGCCGCGGGGGCGACGGTGAGCCAGAGGGCCGCGTACACGGGATGACCGATGGTCGCGGGGATGAACTCGCTGTCGAAGAAGATCGCTCCGGAGGCGACCAGGGTGGCCAGGCGTCGTTTGACAGCGGACTCCGACCGCCCCGTCGCGCGCTGGAGTTCGGGGTAGGTGGCGCGTCCGTCGCGTTCGAGAACGGCGACCAGCGGCTCGTCCTGCGGTTCGATGCGGGCGGGGCCCGGATCGGGCACGGGATCGGGGGTCAGGGCGTCGATCTGGTCCGGGGCGAGCATGTCGAGCTTCCGCAGCCAGCCCTGCGGGCCGCCGTAGAAGCGGTGCAGTTTCTGGTAGGCCCGGATCTCCAGCACGCGCGGGGTGCGCGGGAGCTTGGCAAGGAGCAGGTCGTCGCGCTCGCCGTCGTTGCGCGGCCGGGTGCCGAGCACCACCTCGGTACCACCGGAGGCGAGCCCGATCCAGCTGGTGTCGGCCCGCTTGGCGAGCGCCTCCGCGATGACCTGGGCGCTGTCGGGGACGCAGCGCAGCCGCAGCGTCCAGTGGTCCAGGCCGAGCGCGTCGCCGTCCCGGTTCGCGACGACACGCAGACCGCCCTCGGCGCACAGCCGCCGGTAACGGCGCGCGACGGTCTGGTCGGAGACACCGAGCACCGCGCCGATCCGGCTGAAGGAGGCACGGCCGTTGACCTCCAGCGCGCTCAGCACCTGCAGGTCGAGCTTGTCGAAGGCGTGGGATTCCATCTCCATCTCGGCCACTCCCGTCGGATTCCGCCGCCAGACGCTTGGCTTTCACTGCGATCTGCCGCTCATCGCCCATCGTACGGAGAGATACGCGTCCACTGAACAAGGAGTTGAGGACATGCGTACATGGGGGCCGCTCGCGGCGGTGTGCCTGGGCACGTTCATGTTGTTGCTGGACGTGACGATCGCGGTCGTCGCGTTGCCGGACATGGCCCGCTCGCTGCACGCGTCGCTCAGCGATCTGCAGTGGGTGATGGACGCGTACGCGCTGGCACTGGCCGCGCTGCTGCTGGGCATCGGCGCCGCCGCCGACATTCTGGGGCGGCGTCGGGTGCAGGTCGTGGGTGTCGTGGTGTTCGCGACGGCCTCGCTGCTGTGCGGACTGGCGAGCGGACCGGGGATGCTGGTCGCCTCGCGCTGCCTTCAGGGTCTGGGCGGTGCGGCGATCCTCGCGACCACGCTGCCGCTGCTGGGCTCGGTCTATCAGGGCACACAGCGTTCGGTGGCGCTCGGCGTGTGGGGCGCGGTCAGCGGAGCGGCGTCCGCGGTGGGGCCGGTGCTCGGCGGGGTGCTGACGGACGGGCCGGGCTGGCGGTGGATCTTCTACGTCAACCTCCCGGTGAGCGTGGCCGCGGTGTGGCTGACGCTGAAGGTCGTACCGGAGTCGCACGGCTCGCGCGACAGGCGCATCGACTGGGCCGGCACGGTGTCGTTCGCGGCCTTCGCGGGCGGGCTCACGTACGGGGCGGTGCGGGCCGGAGAGCACGGGTGGGGCGAGACGGGGACGCTCCTGGCGTTCGCGGCGGCCGTCGTGGCCGTGTTGTGTTTCCTCACCGTGGAGCGGCGCGGCGCCGACCCGATGCTGGACCCGCGGCTGTTCCTGGAGCCCACGTTCTCCGTCGTGATGCTGGGCGCGCTCGCCTTCAACGCGGGGGCGTTCAGTCTCATGGCGTACGACTCGATCTGGCTGCAGTCGCTGCTCGGCATGAGCCCGGTGCGCGGTGGGCTGGTCTTCCTGTGGATGTCGCTGTCGGCGTTCGTGGTGGCGGCCCTCGGCGGCCGGCTGCTGCACGGCGTGCCGGCGCGGATCACCGTCGGGGGCGGGCTGCTGCTGGTCGGTTCGGGACAGTTCTGCATGACCGGTCTGGACGCGAGTTCGACGGCCTCCGCGCTGGCGCCGGGGCTGGTGCTGATCGGTGTCGGTACGGGTCTGGTCGCGCCCGGTATCGCGGGCGCCGCGCTGGCCGCCGTACCGCCGGAGCGGTCCGGCATGGCGGGCGGCGCGGTGAATACGTTCCGGCAGCTCGGGTACGCGCTCGGGATCGCGATGTACGGCACGGTGCTGACCTCGCGGATGCAGGACACGCTGCCGCACGACGCGGCGCACGCGCTGGCGGGCGGGGCGGCCGGTGCGTTGCGCGGCGCCTTCTCCGAGCACACGCTGCGCTCGGCGTTCGCCTCCGGGCTCAACACCGGCGCGGTGGTGGCCGGGCTCACCGCGACGGCCGCCGGGGCGCTCGTGGTCGTCCTGGTCCGGACACCGTCCGCGATACGGACCGGAGTGACGAATTCGGCCCCGGATACGCAGACGGAGGAGACGGTCACCACCCACCCGTGAGGCCCTTGACCTGCGGTCAAGGGACGTAGCCAGGTCGTACAGATTCGGTGGAGATTACGGGACCGAAACTTACTCAACCGTCAGTTTTCTGTCCGACCCTTCCTGATGTGAGGGTAATTTTCCGGCCGTGGCCGGGGCGGTACGTGAGGATTGCTCGGCTTCGGCCCCCCTCCCGCCCCGTCTCCGGTTGGGGTAGCTTTCACGGCGCTTGCGAGTCTCGAATTCAGCGCTGAGGAACGGGGAGCGGGTTTGCGCGAGTTCACCAACCCTCCGTTGACGTCGGTGCCGCCGGTGGGCGGTCTGGCCGACGCCGTCTTCGAGCGTGCCCATCAGGACCCGCTGCACATCGTGCTCGGCCGCAAGGACGAGCTCGGGCAGTGGCGCGACGTGACGTCGTCCGAGTTCCGGGACGAGGTGCTGGCCCTCGCCAAGGGGCTGCTGGCCCGGGGTATCCGGTTCGGCGACCGGGTCGCGATCATGTCCCGTACCCGCTACGAGTGGACCCTGTTCGACTTCGCACTGTGGACGATCGGCGTCCAGGTGGTGCCGATCTACCCCACCTCGTCGGCGGAGCAGTGTTTCTGGGCGCTGTACGACGCCGAGTGCTCCGCGGCGATCGTGGAGCACGAGGACCACGCGATGACGATCGCCACCGTCATCGACCGGCTGCCGCAGCTGCACCAGCTGTGGCAGCTGGACAACGGCGCCGTGCAGGAGCTGTACGACGCCGGCGCCCATATCGACGACGACGTCGTGCACCGCCACCGCCAGGCGGTCACCCCGGACTCGACCGCCACGATCATCTACACCTCGGGCACCACGGGCCGCCCCAAGGGCTGCGTCATCACACACGGGAACTTCATGTACGAGGCGGACACGGTCGCCGAGCACATGGAGCCGGTGTTCCACTCCAAGAAGGGCGACGAGGCGGCGACCCTGCTGTTCCTGCCGCTCGCGCACGTCTTCGGACGGATGGTGCAGGTCACCGCGATCCGCCACGGGCTCCGCTTCGGCCACCAGCCGCAGCTGAACGCGGCCGCGCTGCTGCCGGACCTGCAGGCGTTCAAGCCGACGTTCATCCTCGCGGTGCCGTACATCTTCGAGAAGGTCTTCAACGCCTCCCGCCGCAAGGCCGAGAAGGAGGGCAAGGCGGGCCCGTTCGAGAAGGCCGTCGAGGTCGCCGTGAAGTACGCGGACGCCGTCGAGGCGAAGGCCTGGGGCATCGGCCCGGGTCCGTCGGCGGGTCTGCGCATGCAGCACCAGCTGTTCGACAAGCTCGTGTACGCCAAGGTCAGGGCCGCGATGGGCGGTCGCCTCCGCAACGCCATCTCGGGCGGCTCGGCGATGGACCGCCGGCTCGGCCTGTTCTTCGCGGGCGCGGGCGTCCAGATCTACGAGGGATACGGCCTGACCGAGTCGACGGCGGCCGCGACCACCAACCCGCCCGAGCGCACCCGCTACGGCACCGTCGGGCAGCCCATCCCGGGCGTCACCGTGCACATCGCGGACGACGGCGAGATCTGGCTGCACGGCCCAAACATGTTCCAGGGCTATCTCAACAACCAGAAGGCCACCGACGAGACCCTGCACGACGGCTGGCTCGCCACCGGCGACCTCGGCGCCCTGGACGAGGACGGCTACCTGACCATCACCGGCCGCAAGAAGGAGATCCTGGTGACCTCCGGCGGCAAGAGCGTCTCGCCCGGTCTGCTGGAGGAGCGGGTCCGCGACCATCCGCTGGTCAACCAGTGCATCGTCGTCGGCAACGACCGCCCGTACATCGCCGCCCTGGTCACCCTCGACATCGAGGCCGTCGAGCACTGGCTGACCATGCGCGGCAAGCCGCAGATGTCCCCGGCCGAGCTGGTGCGCGACGCCGACCTGGAGACGGAGGTGCGGCGCTCGGTGGTCGCCGCCAACACCCTCGTCTCGCAGGCCGAGTCGATCCGCACCTTCCGGATACTGGCCCAGCCCTTCACCGAGGAACACGGTCTGCTGACCCCGTCCCTGAAGCTGAAGCGCAAGGCCATCGAGAACGCCTACGCCAACGAGGTCGAGGCGCTCTACCGGGCCTAGCTGATGGCGATGCGGAAGAGCTTGTCCGATCCGTCCGGCTGGTTTCCGTTGTTGTCGCAGTTGGTGGTCGACAGCCAGAGCTGGTCCGCACCCGGCACCTTGGTCACGGTCCTCAGGCGCCCGTACGTCCCGACGTAGTACGCGGTCGGCGTGCCGACGCTCTCGTTGTCGCCGTTGATGGGGATCCGCCACAGCCGCTCGCCGCGCAGGGACGCCATGTAGACGACGTTGCGGACGATCGCGATACCGCTGGGCGAGGCCTCGTTGACGTTCCAGGTGGCCTTCGGGTTGGTCATCCCGGCGGTGCTGCAGGTGCCCTCGCAGATCGGCCAGCCGTAGTTGGCGCCCGGCTTGATGAGGTTCAGCTCGTCCTTGGAGCTGTTGCCGAACTCCGCCTCCCAGAGGCGCCCGTTGCGGTCGAAGGCGAGACCCTGAGGATTGCGGTGGCCGTAACTGTAAACGTAGTTTCCGAACGGGTTGCCGGGGGCCGGTTTCCCGTCGGTCGTCATGCGGAGGATCTTTCCGTTCAGGGAGTTCTTGTCCTGCGCCAGGTCAGGTGTCTGGGCCTCGCCGGTGGAGACGTAGAGGTAGCCGTCGGGGCCGAAGGCGAGGCGGCCGCCGTTGTGGTAGCGGTTCTTCTTGATGCCCTGGAGGAGGATCTTGTAGTCGGTGAGCTTGGTGCCGTCGTAGGTCATGCGGACGACCCGGTTGCCCTCGTCGGCGGTGTGCATGAAGTAGACGTAGTGGTTGGTCGCCCACTTGGGGTCGACGGCGACGCCGAGCAGCCCGCCCTCGCCGTTGGTGGTCACGGCGTTGGGGACGGTGCCGACCTGAGTCCTCGTGCCGTCCTTGGTGACCTTCCAGACCCGGAAGTCGTCCCGCTCGGTGACCAGGGCGGTCTTGCCGTCGGGCATCCAGTAGGTGCCCCAGGGGATGGTCCAGCCGGTGGAGAGCGTCGAGATCGAGGACGGGACCCCGCCGTCGGTGGCGCAGGCCTTGGTCGTGAAGCTGACCGTGTTGCTGGGCTCGGAGACATTGCCGGCCGCGTCCCGGGCCACCACGTTCAGACTGTAGGGACTGTTGCAGGCGAGCCCGCCCAGCGTGGTCGACGTACCGCTGGTGACCGTGTCGTAGACGGTGGTGTCGCTGCGCACGTCGTACGCGACCACCGCCTTGTCGTCGGTCGAGGCGCCCCAGCTCAGATCGGCGCTGTTCGACGTGACGTCACTCGCGGACAGCGTGCCCGGCTTGCTCGGCGGGGTGGTGTCGGAGCTGGGCTTGGTGGTGCAGTCGACGACCGGACTGGCGGCGGAGGTGTTGCCGGCCGCGTCGCGGGCGATGACGGTCAGGTTGTAGGTGGTGTTCGGGGACAGACCGGTCAGCGCCTTGGAGGTCGAGCTCCCGGGCGCCTCACCGATCTTGTTGCCGTGCTCGTAGAGGTCGTACGCCGCCACGCCCACGTTGTCGCTCGAGGCGCCCCAGGCCAACGTGAGGCCGTCCTCGCCGATGTCGGAGCAACTGGGCTGTCCGGGGCGGCTGGGCGCCTGGGTGTCGGCCGCCGCGTCCACACTGACGCGGTCGAGGTTGGGGCCGCCGTTGGCCGTGGTGGCGGTCGCGCGGATCTTGTCGGAGCCCGCGGTCAGCGGGACGTTGAGGGTCTTGGTGGCCCAGGTGTTCCAGTCGGCGGTGGCCGGGAAGGAGACGGCGGACGCCACGACCGTGCCGCCCACGGAGATGTCCATCGGCCGGTCGACGGAGGTGCCGTTGGCGTACCGGAGGGTGAGGGCGGAGGTTCCGGCGGAGGATGCGCTGACCGTGAACTCCACGTAGGAGCCCTTGATGTTGGTGTAGTCGACGAAGCCGGTGCCCGTGTAGCCGGTGTGGTTGGTGGCCACCGCGCCCTGCGAGATGGTGGCGTCCTCGGCCTGGTAGTCGGTGGCGGCGAGGGCGGTGCCCTGGCTCAGTCCGGCGAGGGGCAGCGCGAGGGCCGCGGCGAGGCCGTATGGGAGAAGTCTCTTGAGATTCATGGGTGTTCGCCTGTTTTCTCGTCAGCCCGTGTACTGGGTGAAGACCTTGAGGTAGTCGTACGGCTGCTGCGACACGCCGCTGCAGGAGTCGCCGTCGGTGCCCGAGCCGCAGGCGCGGTCGCGGTTGACGGACCAGTAGGTGAGCCGCCCGATGTGGTGCTGCTGGGCGTAGGCGAGCATCGTCTTGAAGTCGGCGACGCGGACGCGCTCGCCGGAGTCGTCCGTCTTGCCGTTCATGGACGACAGGCCGATGTGCGTGTAGGCGGTGGCGTCGCTGTAGCCGTACGCCGACTTGACCCGGGCCTTGAGGCCCTCCATGGCCTGTGTGGTGAGCGTGCCCATGGTGGTGGTGCCGCCGCCGAAGTCGAACGGCATGATGCACCAGACGTCGTTCGCCAGGCCGGAGTTGGCCGCCCGCTTGATCATGTCGACGCCGGTGGAGTCGGGGCCGCTGGTCGTGGTCCCGAAGGTGATGATCGTCTTCAGGCCCGGGTTGTTCGCCTTCACCGTCTTCAGGGCGTCGACGACCCGCTGCCGGACGGTCGCGTTCGACCACTCGGTGTTCTCGATGTCGATGTCGAGGGCCTTCAGCTTGTAGGCGCTGATGACCTTTTGGTACGCGCCCGCGAGGGCGGAGGCGCTGGAGCACTTCTCGCCCAGCTTGTCGCCGCTCCAGCCGCCGACGGAGACGACCACGTCACCGCCCTGGGCCCGGATCGCGTTGATGGTGGACTGGTCGCTGCCGCCGGTCAGCGGGCGCGAGCCGTCCCACTTCGGGTTGCAGCCGCCGTCGGAGAGGACGAAGGCGAGGGTGAACCACTTGACGCCGGTCGCGGACATCACGGAGGTCGGGTTCTGCGGGTTGCCCCAGCCGAGGTACTCGTAGGGTGCGACGGCCATGCCGGGTGAAGCCGCCGCGGCCTCGGCCGAGTTGGCGGGCTTGACCCGGATCAGCCGGGTCTCGCCCGGACGCAGGGTGGCGCCGTAGGAGTTGGCGATCACGCCCTTGTGGGACCCGGACCACAGGTCGGTGACGTCGCCGGAGCCGCTGAAGCCGACCTGCGACCAGTTCACGCTCACGGTCGCGCTGCCCGACGTACCGGTGTTGAACAGCGCCACGACGTACTGCCCGTCGCTCTCCTTCTTGCTCCACACCTGCTGGACACCGCTGTTGACGATCCGTTTCGCGGCCACGCCGTCCTGGTCGACCCCGATCAGCCGGTCGTTGGTGAGCATCGCCTTGTCGACGGAGTCGAGGTGGGTGAGATCGGTGCCGAGCAGGAGCGGGGAGGCGGCCATCGCCCACAGGGTGAAGTGGGAGCGGCGCTGATCGGCCGTCAGGCCCACCTGGTCGCCGTTGCCGACCTCCAGCGAGTCCAGGTCGTTCCAGCCGCCCGGGCCGGCGTACGGCTGCCAGGAGGCGGCGGTGTTGAAGCGGGCGGAGACGTGGGACCAGTCGGTGAGCGGATAGCCGCTGCCGTTGGGGCCGGGGCCGCAGTAGCACTCCACATCGCCCTGGGTGCGCCAACTGTTCGCCAGCTGACGCCAGGTGGAGGCGTCGGCGATCGGCAGGTTGTTGGAGAGGGCGAAGTTGATGGGCCGTCCGGTGGCCCGCAGCGCCTTGTCCCAGGCCTGGACGTCGGGGATGTCCTGGCTGCCCACCCCGTCGATCTTCAGGTAGTCGACGCCCCAGGAGGCGAACTGCTTCGCCCACGAGTTCACGAAGTCCTGGGCGCCCGGCTTCCCGTAGTCGATGTAGTACATGTTCTTGCAGTTGTAGTTCTTCTCGGTCTTGGACGTGTCCGCGATGTCCTTCGCGTGGTACGAGGTCCCCTCGATCGGGGTGTTCTTCAGAACGGCGTTCTTCGCGATGCCGGGGGTCACGTAGAAGCCGAACTTCAGGCCCTTGGAGTGGACGTAGTCGGCCACGGCCTTGATGCCGTCCGGGAACTTGGCCGGATCGACGGCCCACCGCCCGTAGGAGTCGACGGTGAAGCCGTTGTCGTCGCACTTCTGCCAGAAGTCGTCGAGGTTGACGTGGACGAAGCCGTGGTCCTTGAGACCGCTCGACGCCAGTGCATCCGCCTGTGCCTTGATCTTCGCCTCGGTCGGCTGGCGCCGCACGAAGCTCCAGCTGCTCCAGCCCATCGCGGGCCGGACCGACTGGCCGTTGTCGGAGGCGGCCGCGGGATGCGCCGCGGTCAGCAGCGGGATCGCCGGTGCCATCAGCAGGGCGGCCACCGCGGCCGTCAGTGCTCTGATGCGGGTCATGACTGTCCCCCGTTCGCGGGTGTGGCGTACGACGTGCCGATCCATGCCTCGTCGACACGCAGCCGCTTGTAGCGGGTGGTGTCGGTGGAGGCGGCCCAGGTGGTGTCCACCTCCAGGCGGACGTAACGGGCGTCGGCGGCGGTGAGGTCGATTCCCTGCATTCCCCGGCGACTTGGCAGCTGACCGGTCTTGACCGCGCTCCCCCAGGTCGAGCCGTCGTTGCTCAGGAACACCTTGTAGTCCTTGATCCGCGCCGACTGCTCGGTGCCCGAGCGGGCGTAGGCGACGGAGTCCTCGCGCTGGTTGAGGCCGATGTACTGGACCTTCTTCGCCGAGCCGAGGTCGAAGGTGAGGTTGACCGGCAGCGTCTTGTTGTTGTCCCAGTAGGTGAGGTAGTCGCCGTCACCCGCGGCCGAGCCCGTGTGACCGCTCGCGGAGGCGCTCGCGGTCGTCCTGACGCCGGTGAGGATGCCCTGGCGGCCGGCGGTGGTGACCTTGAAGACGGTGTCGTACGGGTCCCAGTTGCCGAGTCCGCCCAGCGTGAGCACACCGCCGGACTGCGACCACGAAACCGCGGCTCCGGTACGGAGGTTGGTGACCGATGCGATGCGGTAGCCGTTGTCGCGGATGCGCAGGGTGTCGGTGTCGGGTGGGGTCAGGACATGGACGTACTGGAGGTTCGGGTCCGTCTTGCTGATCGTCGTGACGCCGTGGGCGCCGTCGTTCCAGAAGCCGGGCTTGAGGCCGCCGTACAGGTAGCCGCCGCCCTCGGTGCCGTGCAGGGACTGCCAGATGGGGTCGAGGTAGGAGTCGGCGAAGGTGTTGAAGGCGGCCTGGTTGGAAGGGAACTTGCCGTTCACTTGGGCGGTCTCGGCCATCAGCGCCTTCACCGAGGAGCCCGCGTTGGTGATCAGCCGGCCGAGGGTGAGCTGCTTGTCGACGGACGGGTTGGAGCCGTCGTACCACCAGGCGCCGGTCGAGGGCAGCTTGAAGTCCGCCTCGGTCAGGCGGGGTTGGGCGGTGTAGATCGCCTGGGGGTAGTCGTAGGACGGGGTCATTCCCGTCTTCTGCTCGTTGCTGATCATGTCCATGATCGGCGTGTCTTCGTTGTTGTTGCTGAGCGTGTAGTTCGGACGCTTCTGGTAGATCTGCTGGTAGAGGTCGTGGCTCTCCCAGTAGGCGTTGTCGTTGTCGATCCAGAAGCCGCAGAGGTCGGGATAGCGGTCCATGACCTCGAAGAAGTTGTCGTAACTGAACTGCCCGAAGCCGTCGTTGGTGGTCAGGTCGACGTTCTTGCCCTTGTAGGCCGAGTAGGCGGCCGAGTCGAGCCACTCACGGCCGCCCTCGTCGTGCCACTGGGGGTCGTTGGTCATGTAGAGGATGACCTTCATGCCCTTGGCCTTGGCCGCGGTGATCAGTTCGCCGAGGAAGTCCCGCTTGGTGGAGCAGGAGCCGGGGATCTTCGAGGGCCAGGGGCGGGCGTAGCCGAGGCGGCTGTGGAAGGTGGCGAGGACGAGGTACTGGGTGTGCAGCTTCTGGGCCTCGTTCACCCAGTAGTCGGGCGTCCAGCCGCCGCTGGTGACGTCGTTCTCCCAGGCGCTGCAGCTGGTGTGGGCGGGCGCGGTGCGCAGGCCCCAGTGCAGGAAGAGGCCGCCGACGGAGGCGCGGAGGAAGTCCTGCCGGGGGTTCTGCACATCGAGCGGCTTCACGGCGGCGGCCCTCGGCCTCGCCGTCGCACCGCAGTCCTGGCTGCCCGAGACCCGTAGCGCGCCCCCGGACGTGTTGTGACTGTCCGTCAGGCAGGCACCGGTGGTGTCCTGGAAGCCCATGTCGAAGGGCGAGTCGCTGCCCTTCTGGGCCGTGAACCGGGTGAACCGGATGTTGCTCGCCGCGTTGGCGATGACCGCCGGACGGCCGTCGTCCGCCGCGAACTTCACCGAGCTGTCGGTGAACTGGACGTTGTCGGCGTTGTGGAGGTACCAGCCGTACGCGGGGCGGGTGCCGATGGCCTTGGGGTTGTAGTCGTTCGGGTCGTTGCTCGGCACCGCGGTGGACATGGTGCCGTTGCCGCCGGGGACCGTGATGTTGACGTCGGTGAAGGTCACGCCGTTGATCCGGTGGCCGGTCTCGCCCCACAGCGTCGGGCTGAAGGAAGGAGTGTTGCCGGTTGCCGTGATGTTGTCGTAAGTGATGTCGCCGATCGATCCGACGCCCGGACTGTTGCCGCATCGCTTGCGCGTCCCGATCTTCTGCATGATCGGCGAGTGGACGTTCGTCATCGTGATGTCGCGGTAGTGGACGTCCGAGATCTTCGCGCCGTCCATGGACACCATGCCGAGGCCGGACTTGTCCGCGCCGTCGATGCGGATGTTCTCGAACCGGTAGTCCGAGAAGTCGCCGCAGGTCTCGGAGCCGAACATCAGGGCGTTGCAGCACTTGGCGCCGAGCGTCGAATCGCTCACCCGCACATGGCCGTTGGGGAGTTTGGCGCCGAGGGCGTAGTCGCTCTTGAAGACCAGGGCGTCGTCGTTGGCGTGGATGGTCGCGTTGGTGATCGTGGCGTTGGTCGTCGAGATGACGTTCCAGCCGTCGCGGTCGCTCGCGGTGTCGATGGTGAGGTGGTCCGACGTCACGTTCTTGCAGCCGTTGACGAGGGCCGCGAAGTGGCCGCCGCGGCGGAGCGTGAGGCCGTCGCCGATCCTGAGCCCGTCGCACCGGGTCAGCGAGATGATCTTGTCGGCTTCGCCGGACTTGGGGTTGCCGGTGATCAGGTTTCCCATGCCGTCGATGACGCCCTGCCCGACGAAGCCGATGTCGGTCAGCTTGTCGCCGTAGATCATCGCGTCGTGGAAGTGGCTGTGCCCGTAGTCCTGGTAGGCGTCGTACGGGTTGGACTCGGCCTTGTCGTAGGTGTCGGCGCCGGAGCCCTGGAGCGTGGCGCCCTTGTCGAGCTGGAGCGTCACATGGCTCTTCATGTGGATGGTGTTCTTGGACTTGTAGTCGCCGGCGGGGAAGCGGACCGTACCGCCGCCGGAGGCCGAACTCGCCGCCGTGATCGCCTTGTTGACGGCCGGAGTGTCGTTGGCGGAGCCGTCTCCCTTGGCGCCGTAGTCGCGTACGTCGAAGACGGCGGCGGCGCGCGGGCCGCTCTGCGGTGCGGCGAGCGCGGCGGGGTGCGTGAGTCCGAGGACGACCGCGACGACGAAGAGGACGACGGCCGCCGCTCGACGGCGTGGATCAGTGGGGGGTTTCATCTGACGGCTCCTCACACGAGCTGGTAGCCGCGGAGATCGGTGAGCAGGAGGTAGGTGTCCTGCAGGGATCCGGAGGTGTCGCCGAGGGAGCGGTAGATGCCCCACTTCGGACGGACTCGGTCGGCAAGGAAAGTGTCCACGCCGGTCTTCGAGGCGTCGATCACGGTCGAGCCGCCGGACTTGAGGATCCAGCGGACCGAGCCCGCCGAGCCGTCGCCGACCTTGATCTGGAAGTCGACGTCGGTCCATTTGTCGTGCAGCGGGTCCAGGTCGGTGCGGCCGACGAGGATGTCGTCGATGGCGAGCTTGAGCTCGATGGTCTGCTTGCCGTTCACTCGGCGCAGGGACTGCACGACGATCGGCGAGGTGCCGGTGCCGGGCTGCTTCATCTGCATGATGTGGGTGAAGGTGGTGGTCGCCTTCAGCGAGCTCGGAATGTACATCGAGTAGGTGACCCGCCAGGTCTGGCCCTCGGTCCACTTCAGGTAGTTGCTGCCGCTGCCGTTGCGCAGGCCGGTGACCTCCTGGCGCTGACGGTCGGTCGAGGTGTCCCGGTCGACCGTGTGCATGTTGAAGCGCCAGTTGTTGCCGGTGGCGAAGATGTGCGGCTGCCCGGCGGGGTGGGAGTCGGCGCGGTCGTCCTCGACCGTCTCGAACGCCCCGAGGCCGTCGCTGCTCGCGGACGGGGCCCACTTCTGCTGCCAGGAGGCCGCGTGGGCGGTGCCGGGCAGACCGATCGCCGCTCCGGCCGCGCCCCCGAGGGCGGCACCGAGAAGTGTCCTTCTGGACGTGCTCATGACACTAATCACCTCGCAGTTGTTCGTTCATGATCAGGAAGGCGCCCAGGCCGTGGAAGTCGTTGGTGGCCCGGGTGCGGGCGACGTAGTACGCGTAGTCGCCGACGTTCGTACCGATGGTGATGTCGGCCAGGTTGGTGCGGCCGTCCGCGCCGACCGAGAGTTCGGCGAGCACACCCCGGTAGCCCCGGCGGGCGACGTCCGCGTAGTGCGGGTCGAGGTAGTGCTGCTGGGCCCCGCGCGAGAGGGCGTAGGTGAACATGCTGGAGCAGGAGGTCTCGGTCCAGTTGTCGGAGCGGTCACCCTTGTCCATCACCTGGAACCAGCGGCCGGTCGCCGGGTCCTGGTACTTCTCCAGGCCGGCCGCCAACTTGCGGAGGATTCCCAGCAGCCCGGCCCGGCGCGGATGGTTCGCGGGGATCGCGTCCAGCACGTTGACGATCGCCATGGAGTACCAGCCGACGGCGCGGCACCAGTGCTCGGGGGCGAGCCCGGTCTGCGGATCGGCCCAACCGGCGGTCTTCGACTCGTCGTAGGCGTGCTTGAGCAGGCCGTTCGCGACCTGCAGATGGCCGCCGTAGACGGCGAGTTGCTTGGCCGCCTCGTCGTTGGCGTACTGGCTGTCGCCGAACTCCTTGCCGTACTCGACGAGGAACGGGTTCACCATGTAGACGCCGTCCGCCCACAGTTGGTGGGCGCGGCTCGCGGTGTCGGCGTGCCAGAAACCGCCGTCGCCGGTGCGCGGATAGGTGTCGAGGCGGTCGCGGATCTTCTGGGCCGCCTTGCGGTAGCGGTCCTGACCGGTCTCGTGGTGCAGGATCACCAGGAGCCGGCCGGCCTGCATGCTGTCCAGGCTGTTGAAGGACTGGTCGATGGAGCCGTCGCTCTTCACGAAGCGGTCGACATAGTTCTTGATGTAGGTCAGATAGCGGGGGTCGTGGGTGCGCTTGTACGTGAGGTACTGGCCGTAGAGGTAGAGGCCGACCGGATAGGACCAACCGCCGATGGTGCTCGGTGTGTAGCGGGCCATGGTGGAGTCGACGACCGCCACCGACCAGTCGGGGGCGGCGGCCGGATGGTGGACGGCCTCGGCCGCGAGGGCCGTCGGCGGGGGTGCTGCCGCGGGCAGTACGGCGACGGTCGCCGTGGCGAGTGCGAGGGTCGTCAGGGCCGTGCCCAGGCGACGGTGTCTCATGTTCCTCCCTCTCGATGGGTCGGAGGCATGGAAACATCGGAGGAAAACCGCGCGAAACCGTTCACATGCATGTCTTGAGTTCAGTGACACGTTCGTCGGCGGGTCCAGAGTTACGGCAGAAGGTCCAGCGGTCAATGGTCCGGACCGCAGAGGTCGGATGCATTTCCGGCCATTCTCGCCATCCAGCCACTGACTCATCGGTCAGTTCCGGCGGATTCTCCGGTCAGGAATGCATCACGGCTCGTGATCGTTGACGATAGGAGTGCCATCTGACGACAACCGAAGGATCAAGAGCTCGTGAGCAGCAAGGTCCCCCCGATCATCCTCAACAACGGCGTCGAGATGCCCCAGCTGGGCTTCGGCGTCTGGCAGGTGCCGGACGACGAGGCCGAGCGGGCGGTCGCCACCGCTCTGGAGGCCGGGTACCGCAGCATCGACACAGCGGCGATCTACGGCAATGAAGAGGGCACCGGCAGGGCCATCGCCGCCTCCGGCGTCCCGCGCGAGGACATCTTCGTCACCACCAAGCTCTGGAACAGCGAGCACGGGTACGACTCCACGCTGCGCGCGTTCGACGTGTCGCTGGAGAAGCTGGGTCTGGAGTACCTCGACCTGTATCTGATCCACTGGCCGACGCCGGCCCGTGACAAGTACGTCGACACCTACAAGGCGTTCGAGAAGCTGCACGCCGACGGCCGTGTCCGCGCGATCGGCGTCTCCAACTTCGAGCCGGAGCACCTGCGTCGGCTGATCGGCGAGACGTCCGTCATCCCGGCCGTCGACCAGATCGAGCTGCACCCGCATCTGCAGCAGCACGCGGCCCGCGAGTACCACGCGGAGCAGGGCATCGCCACCGAGGCCTGGTCGCCGCTCGGTTCCGGCAAGGGCCTGCTGGAGGTCCCGGCGATCGTCGCCATCGCCCAGAAGCACGGCCGCACCCCGGCCCAGGTCGTCCTGCGCTGGCACCTCCAGCTGGGCCTCGTCGTGATCCCCAAGTCCGTGACCCCGTCCCGGATCAAGGAGAACATCGAGGTCTTCGACTTCAGCCTGGACACGGAGGACCTGGCGGCTATCAGCGCGCTGAACGAGGACCGGCGGCTGGGGCCGGATCCCGCGACGTTCAACTTGGCCTGAGCGGTGGGGGTGTGGCCGTCGGCGGGCGGCCCCACACCCCCTGGGCTCCGTCGGCGGCGACCGGCGTCTGGTGGCAGGCACAGGGGGCTGCCGGACCGATGCCCCGGCAGCAGTCGACGCAGCGGTCGAAGACCGGGTCGGCGAAGTAGTCGGAATGGCCCCTCGGATTCTCGTAGCTGGGATCGCCCGCGGGCTTCGAGAAGAGTGCGGGGTCGATGAGTTGACGGTCCATCAGCGTCGGCGGGGCTCCCGAGGGCTGCCGGGCCGGATCGCCGACGATCCACCCGCCGATCGGGTCGCTGAGGCGATACAGGTTGCGCCAGCGGACGTCGGCCGCGATCCGTGGCCAGGGGTTTCCCGCAGGACGAGCCGCGGGCAGAGTGCCACTGCGGTGCGCCAGGATCTGGCCGAGCCGGTCCAGCGTGTACGCGTTGAAGTAGGCCGGGAAGAACCGGACGTACAGGCGCGTGAGCGGACAACCGTAGGTCAGGAAGCAGGTCCTGACGCTCGCCGCGGTGTCGGCCTGCATGAGGACGACCGCGCCGATCACGGTGCCCTGTGAGTGGCAGGACAGGATGACGCGGCCCGGACCGTCCTCGGGCTGCCCGGTGAGGTGCTCCAGCCGGGTCAGCAGATCGGGGACGGTCCGTTCCGCGTAGCACGGCGGGGCGAAGGGGTGCGTGGCCCGCGGCCAGAAGGTGCCGACGTCCCAGAGGATGCCGACGGAGCGACGGAAGGCCGGGTTGCGGTAGGCCTGGCGGCCCGCCCACAGCAGCACCAGGACCAGGCCGGTGAGCGCGAGGTTGGCGACGGTGATCAGCCAGCCCGGGCCTGCGGAGACGAGCCGTACGCCCACGGTCGGATCGAGCACCAGGTCCGACAGCACGATCACGACAGCCGCGCACAGCAGGACGCCGAGGCCCAGGATGCCGGCGCTGTCGAATCCCTGGGCTCGGGCCCAGCAGCGCGCGATGTTCTCGGAACGGCGCCGAGTCGCGTCGGTGCCGTCCTCGGTGACCGGTCCGTAGCCGGTCCTCACAGGTTTCAGGTACCGCGTGGTGGACCGGTGGATGCGCCAGGCGGCGCACCCCACGACGACCAGGGCCACTGCGAGGAACCCGAGCGCGCTCACGGACGCCCAGAAGTACTCGGTCGGCACCACCATCGGCGACTGCTTGCCCGTGTCACGCCCCGGGACCGTCGGCGCGCCCAGTATCTCGGCGGTGCGGAGGGTGAGTCCCGCTGCCAGGCCCGTCGCGAGGAGGACGGCGAACAGGGCGACGCCCGGGGTTCCCATCCCGCGCCAGGCGGGCCTGGGGAAGTCCGGGTTGCCGAACGGGGCCTCGGGTGCCTGTTGTCTCCGCGCCTTCCCCAGTGTGCCGAGGTGCGACACCGACAGGACCACCAGGAGCAAGGCCTGTGCGGCCAGCAGCAGTTGCGTCGCGCCGACCTGTCCTGGCAGCTCGTCCGACGTGCGGGTCGTGTTGGCGTCGGCCGCGTCCCAGAAGAAGGCGACGCTCATCGCAGCGGCCACCAGGCCCAGGGCGCACCACGGCAGTACGGCGAACACCCAGTCCCATGCGGGCCGTTCGTCCTCGGGCCCCGGGCGTTCACGCTTCCAGAAGCGCGGTACGAGCACCCCCGCCGTGGCCATCGCCAGCGCCACCAGCAAGGCGAGCAGCAGCACGGTGCGCATGCTCCCGGACAGCGTCCCCCAGGCACCGTTCGGCACCGGCTTCGTGAAGTCCCCCTGCGGCAGCAGTGGCACGAGCAGCAGCACGCCGGTCAGTGCCAGCGCCCACGTCACATGGAGGGCACGCAGGCGGCGCACGGGTCGGCTCCCGTTCCACAACTGCCGGTCCTCCAGCAGGGTTTCGACGACCGGGTCGCGGCCTTCGATCTGTGGAACCGGACTGGTCTCAAGGCCGTTCCACGTCTGGTTCGCGAGCCACCACAGCAGCAGGACGAGCGCGACCGGGACCAGGGCCGCCACCGCGAGCCGGCTGCCGGTCGTGTCGATCCAGCTGTAGTGCAGCCACCTCAGCCAGAGCCCGCCGCCGGTGCAGGCCGACTTGGCGTCCTTCCCGCACTGCCAGCCGACGAGGTCCATCGACACCGAGGTCGCGGCCAGCACGTAGGTGCCGGTGAGGGAGAGCGCGAGGAGCCGCTGCAGGGCAGCCCGGTGCTCCACGATGCGTGTCTCATTGTCCCGGACCCGGTGACCGGGATCCATGTAGAACGCCAGGTTGACGAACATGAACGGCAGCAGGAGCAGCCACAGCGCACGCCGGTTGTCACCGGAGGTCAGCGCACCCCACGAGTAGCCCTCCCGCCGGAACCGATCCGTGTCCGCGGCCCCGGACCTCGTCTCCCAGATCCGCCGGTAGAACCCGGCCGACCTGTCCCCGGCCACCCGCCACACCGCCGGATGCCCGAGCTCCGACTCCGGCGGTGTCCCCGACACTCCGTGGACCCTCAACTCGGTCCAGCCGGTGCTGCCTTGATTGACATAACGGTCCATGACCGCCCCCGTTCCCCCGAACAGAACATGCCCAGGATGACGGGTTCGAGCCTGATTGCACCCCCTTCGTGGCCCAGCAGTTCAGCCTGATCGGACGCGCGTGTCACGGGCCGCGCACGTCGGTGAAGACGACCTCGAACTCCTCGAGTCCGACCACGGTCACATGCGCCTTGGCCGCGCCCTCGTGCCGCGCGGAGGCCTGGGCGCCGCGGGAGGCGGCCAGCGACTCGCGGTCGACGAACAGGGCGCCGACGATTGCGCGGCCCCGCTCCCGGTCGACGAGCAGGGAGGTGCGGGCCAGCCCGTGCAGGGTCTCCAGCCGGGGCACGACCGAGGCGCGGAAGGTGTCGGCCAGCAGGTCGGCGTCCGCGGGGTCGAACTCCAGCCTGCTGATCCGCAGTCCACCGCCCGCCTCGGGCCGGCGGACCGAATGGAAGACCACGGCCTCGTAGTTGTCGACGGCGGTCGTCGCGGCGAACGGCTCCAGCAGCGACGCGCGTCGCTCCCGCATGACCTCGTCGCTGTTGCGCCGGGCCTCCTCGGTCTCCCACCAGCTCACGGCCAGCAGCTTCCCGAGTTCCCGGTCGATGAAGATGCCCGATCCCCGGTATCCGGGGCGCTCTTCGAGCAGGTCTCGCCCCTGCGCGTTGAGTGCCCTGATGGCGGTGTCGACCTTCGCGGGATCGCCGGTCGCGTACACGGTGCGAACGAACATGACGCCTCACCTCCCGGGTGGTTATCCGGAATGTTCGATATCGCCAGTCTTCTCCTGTGCGGGAACTGCCGCAATCAGGAGGGCGACTCGCCGTGGCCACTCCGGCGCTCACAGTGGCCGGCGCCCCGAGCGGCAGCGCCCCGACGGGGGTGAGCAGCAGCGGTACCGCCCGACACGGCCGGGCAGACGGGGCGAGTTGACGGCGACCAGCACCATCGAGGGCCGCGAGGACGTCGAGGAGAGGATGACGACCGTGTATCCGTGGAAGCCGCCGCGGCGCGGCAGGAACAGGAGGCCGGAGCAGCACCGGGCCGCGAGCACGGCATGGACGGTTCCGGCGGCGGGATCGCCGCCGCTCGCACCCTTGTCGACGAGCCCGGCACATGGTCCCGGTCCACGGCCCGCACGAGCAGCGGCACCAGCACCACCTGCGCAGAGACCAGCACGGTCGACAGCTCGGCGCCGACCTCCGTGAGGGACTTCGCCCACGACAGGGCGTCACCGGCGAACGACGTCCCGGCGGTACTCGGGCAGGGCGAGCAGGTCCGGCACGGGCAGCCGGGGAGGCGGGTCGCGGGCGAGTGTCGCGGCGCGATGTCCGTACGGGCCACCCGGCGGCCTCCTCACGGCGGATTCACGGCGGATTCGCGGCGTGGCGGTCGTGCCGGGCACCCGTGTATCGGCCATCTTTGCGTGACCCGGGTTCCGGCCGTGAGCTGCCGGTTCTCCCCTGTCACCCCAACAGATCGGACACGTACGTCCGTTCACAGGGTTGACGCGGCCATGCTCGCGGGTCCACCTTGTACGCCAACTCGGTCAGGAAAGTTTCCTAACAGAAGGGTCCCCCACAGTGCGCATACGAACACTGACCCTCGCCGCGGCCTCCGGGGCCGCCCTGCTCGCCGCCGGAGTCCTCCCCGCGAACGCCTCCGGCGCCACCACCCACCCGACGTCCGCCCAGGAGGGCTCGGTCAGCGCGGCCGACCTGCTCGCCAAGGTGACGTCCTGTTCCCAGATCTCCAACGGCAAGTACAAGACCGACGACGAGACCTCGGCCACCATCCCGGTGTGCGGCAAGAACGGTGCCGTGTTCTGGAAGGCCGACATGGACATCGACTGCGACGGACAGCGCACGTCGAAGTGCAACGAGAACGCCGACCCCTGGTACCAGGACGACACGGCGTTCCACCAGTCCGACGGCAAGCCGCTGAAGGCGGATTCGCTGCCGTACATCGTCGTGCCCAGCTCCAGCAGCATCTGGAAGTACTCCAGTTACGGCATCAAGGGCGGCGGTGTGGTCGCCGTGATCTACAACAACAAGGTCGAGTACGCCGTCGTGGGCGACACCGGCCCCACGAAGATCATCGGCGAGGCCTCGTACGCCACCGCCAAGGCCCTCGGCATCGACCCCGACCCGGCGACCGGCGGCGCCGACTCCGGCGTGACCTACATCCTCTTCAAGAACTCCCAGGTCTCCCCCATCGAGAGCCACAGCGCGGCGGTCACGCTGGGGGACAACCTGGCCAAGCAGTTCCTGACGAACAACTGACCCCGGCCGGGCAGCCCGACCGCCTTTCGTGCGGGGTCGGTCGGGCTGCCCGATCGGCCGTACGACGACGGCGACGACGACGGCGTTGACGTCGATGATGTCGCCGACGACGGTCAAGAAACCCTTCGGTTCACCGAGTTCCTGTTTCAGGCTCCGCAGGTGTCGCGGTACGGCACGGCCGGCAGGTACTGGCGCCACTGGGTCGCGGTGGCACCGCCCTCCGCCCGGGCACACACCTCCCTCGCGGCCGTATCCGGCGTCAACGGACTTGACCGGTCCGGCAGATGGGGCGTGGCGATGTGCAACTCCCCCGTGTCGGCACCGAACCCGACGGCGAGCACCGGTCCGTCCCCGACCGGCACGGTCGCCTCGGGCAGCCGCGGCCGGGCCGTCTCCCACACCTGCACGGACCCGTCGGCGGCGCTCGCCGCGAGCAACGAGCCGTCGGCGGAGACGTCAAACGGCGGGTGTGGGCGACCCGCTTCGAGGAGTGCGCCACGCGACGGGTGCAGGGCGCCCGCATCACGGTGTACGCGCGACCGGGCCGGTGCTGAGCCACCGGCCCCTCAACCGGTCCGGACCGCCGTGTGCACCGAATGAGCCGCCAGCACGAACACGTCGGGCCGATGGTGCACGCTCGCCTTGTCGTCGGCGTCGAGAAGGCGGTCGAGCGTGGCCCGGTCGTCGGCGTCCAGCTCGTCGCCGTGCATCTCGCGCAGTCGGGACAGCGTCGCCACGATGTAGGCGCGGGCCCGGTCGGAGGCGGGGGCGGGCAGGTCGAGGAGGAAGCTGCGGGTGCGGGCGTGGGTCAGGCCCGCACCGCTCAGCAGGGCCGGCCAGTCCTCGACCTCGTCGACGGAGCCGGGCAGGTCGGCCCGCATCCGCGCGAACCACTCCGCCTCCAGCGCGTCCAGCCGCGCCTCCAGGCCGGGGCGCCCGAAGCCCAGGTCACGCGGCAGGAAGCGGGAGGGCAGCCCACCTTCCATGATCGCCAATGTCCCGCCGGGAGCCAGGCGCCCCGCGAAAGCGGCGAGGGCGGCGCGCTGGTCGCCGAGGTGGTGCAGGCTACGGCCGGCCCAGAGGAGGTCGGCGGGATAGTCCAACTCCTCGAGAACACCGGGGAGTTCACCGGTCAAGGTGTCGAAACGGTCGCCGTATCCGAGCCGTTCGGCCCGCTCCCGGGCCCGTTCCAGCAGCGGTCCGGAGCCGTCGACGGCCATGACGCGGGCGCCGGGGAAGGTCTCGGCGAACAGACAGGTGACAACCCCGGGACCACTGCCCGCGTCGACGATCAGCCCCGGCTCGGTCACCTCCTTGCCGAGCCAGTTCAGGGCCCGCTCGTACAGGGGTGTGAACAGTTCGGCCTGCGATTCGAGGAGCGGGGCCATCTCGGCCCAGTCGATGTCCGTGTGGTGACCGTGTTGATGATGCTGGTGCGCCATGTCGTCAGCCTCTCGTCCGTGATGCCGTCAGGGTGCTCCGACGCACCGGGCGGGGGCCACTCCTCTTGCCGGGACGGCAAAAAACGGTGGAGTCCGCACTACCCCGGGCCCTGACCGAACAAGGCTGACCCCCGCGCCCCTGTCTTTTGTCTTCCAGGGGCGCGGGGAACCGCGTGACCAGCCACAACCGGCCCGCAGCCGCCCTCCTACAAAGGCGGATACGCGTTCTGCATCAACTGCTGGAACTGCGCGGAGAACCAGTGCCCCGACAACGGAGCGTTCGGCAGCGCACCCGACATGTTGTTGCCATTCCGGGCGTTACCCGTGTACGTCGGATCGCACATCCGGTCGAAGCCCTTGCCCTCGTCATTCGCGATGGCAGAGCTGGACCCGTCCGACTCCCCCGGCGGCTTCATCCACACATACGCGTCGATCCCGCTCGCCGGATTCGCCTGCGGCCGCTCGCCAAGCCCGGCCCCGGACTGGTTGCACCAGTTCCCGACATGGATCCGACGGTCGTAGCGACCACCGTCGACATACGCGTCCACACTGGTCGTCGGACCAGGCCCGGCCGGCCGCGCGGTCCCGCCCCAGCCGTTCCGGGACGTGTCGATCAGCATGCCGATGTCGGAGTTGAAGCCGACGGAGACCAGCTCGTTCCGCATGGCCTGCGCATACGACAACTCGTCCACGTACCGGTTCCAGTCCACCCACTTCGACTGCCGCACGGACGTGCCGTTGACGCTGTCGTTGATGGTGAAGTTGTTCTCCTTCAGGGCGCTGTAGTTCGCCGTGTTGGTGATGAACCCCTGCACGTCGTCGACGGTCGCACCCTCACTCGTCGCCGCCTGCTTGAACAGGTTGGCGGCGGGCGCGAAGTTGTCGTCCCAGCCGAGCCAGCCGTGGTGGCCGGCGTCGATGTAGTTGTAGACGTTCGGGATCGCGCCGAGCTTGGCGAGCGCGTAGCCGACGCCCTTCTGGTAGTTGCCGTTGGCCAGCATGGTGTCGCACTGCGGGGTCGCGGTGGCCCGGCTACCGGTGTTGGTGACCAGGTTGGGCAGCGAGTCGATCTCGATGGTGGTGACGATCCGCAGCGAGCTGTACTTGCTGTCGGCGAGGATCGCCGCGATCGGGTCGATGAACTGCGTCTTGTACTTGTCGATCTCCGTCGGGCCAAGCTCGCCGTTGGAGGCGAGGGCCGCGCAGTCACGTCCGGGCAGGTCGTAGATCACCAGCTGGACGACCTCCTCACTGCTGCCCTTCTGCGCGAGGGCGGCGTCGAGGTGCGCGCGCAGGCCCATACCGCCGTTGACGCCGTTGATCGCGGCGATGCGGTCGAGCCAGACACCGGTGGGCTGGTTGGAGATCCGGCTGCCGCCCGTCTCGGCGGCCGCCTTCGCGGACCACTCGGGGTTCACGTACACCTTGGCACCGCTGTACGGGTTGTCGACACGGCTGCCGGTGCCGCCACCGCCGCCTCCACCACCGCCACTGCTCCCGTCATCGACGTTGCAGGTCACACCGTCGAGAGTGAAGGCCGTCGGAAGCGCGTTGGTGCCGCTGTACGACCCGTTGAAGCCGAAGCTCACCGAACCACCGGTGGCCAGCGTGCCGTTGTAGGTCTCGTTCGACGCGGTGACATCGGCACCGCTCTGGCTGACCTTCGCGTTCCAGTAGCTGGTGACCTTCTGGTTGCCGGCGTACGACCACTTCACCGCCCAACTGCTCTTGGCGGCACTGTTGTTGGTGATGGTCACGGCGGCGGTGAAGCCGGTGTCCCACTGGTTCTGCACCTTGTAGTCGACGGTGCAGGGAATGGCTTTCACCCCGACGTCCCCGGGGACGACGGCCGTCGCGGTCCCGGCTGTCCCGGCGACCAGCGCCAGGGCGGCGAGTATCGCTGTTCTGGTACGGCTCATGAGTGCGGGTTTCCTTCTCCGTAGCGGTGGTTGTCCGTTGCGGGAACCACAGGTTCGGGATTACGGGTTGAGGGCACGCAGGTGATCGCGCAGCCCGATGCCGTACGACGTGGGAGTCCCGTCGTAGGCGGAGATCAGCGAGGGACCGGAGGAGCAGTCCCAGGTGTTCCAGGTCCAGCCGAGGTAGGAGAGCCCCCGGTCGTCGAACCACTTCATGACCTGGTCCACAAAGCCGTGCGAGCAGGTGTTCTCGCCGATCTCCCCTGCCACCAGCGGCACTTGGGCCGCGACCGGGGCGAGCGTCGAGTTCCAGCAGCTCTCGTTCGCGCAGGTGTTGAAGTTGTAGACGTGGTAGGCGGCGACGAGATTGCCCGTCGGATCGCTGGGCTTGTACGTCAGCCACTGACTCAGGTCGTTCGAGTACGCCAGTCCGCCGGCCATGACGACGTTCTTGGCGCCGGTGCCGCGCACCGCGTCCACCAGGTCCTGCATGCCGGCGACCTCGTACCCGATGCCCGGGCAGGTGCCGCCGTCGCGCCAGCACTGCCACGCCTGGGTGGTCGTGGAGGTGGCCCGGTCCGGATACGGCTCGTTGAACAGGTCGAACACCACGCCCTGGTCGCCCTTGAAGGTGTTGGCCACCGAGGACCAGAACGACGGCGTGTACTGCATGTCCGGCATCGGCTTCTGACAGCTCGCGTGGACGTCGGAGCAGCCGGCGGAGTTGCCGGTGTACTGCCCGTAGGTCCAGTGCAGTTCGACGATCGGCGTCATGCCGTGCGCCTCGACCCGGGCCACCAGGTCCTTGACGGCGTTGATGTAGGTGGCGCCGCCGTACGCGGACTGGATGTTGGAAAGCCCCAGCCAGCACTCCTCGTTGAGCGGAATGCGGACCGTGTCGGCCTTCCAGTCGGCGATCGCCTTGATCGCCGCGTCGTCCACCGGACCGTCGAAGATGCCACGGCCCTGCACGCACATGAACTCGCCGCCGGACCGGTTCACCCCGAGCAGCCGGTGCGTAGCGCCCGAGGCGTCCACGAGCTTGTTGCCGGAGACGTGCAGTGCGGGTGCCGTGCCCGTCGCAGGCGGCTCGGTCGGAGTCGGTGACGGCTCCGCATCGGCGTTGCACGTCGTCCCGTTGAGCTTGAACGACGTCGGTACGGCATTGCTCCCGGATCCCGGCCAGGAGGCGAGGAACCCTGCGCTGACGCTCGCACCCGTGGCCAGCGAGCCGTTGTAGCTCTCGTTGGCCGCGGTCACCGTCGTACCGGACTGGGACCATGTGGCGTTCCAGCCCTGGGTGACCTTCTGTCCTCCTCCGAAGTCGAAGCTCAGGCTCCAACTGCTCACGGCCGCCGTGTTGTTGGTGATCCTCACGGCACCCTGGAAGCCCGTGTCCCACTGACTGGTGACCGAGTACTCCACCGTGCAGGCGGGCGTGGCTCCCTGCGCCGTCACGACCGGGACGGTCATGGCCCCGACAAGGCCGACCGCTCCGACGACGGCTAAGAGTACTGAACGCGGGGGGTGTCGCATGAGCGACTCCTTGCAGCTCAGGCGCGTCGTGACGGACGCGTCGACTGATGGAATCGCTCCCACTGGTGTCAACGAAGCTAGCGCCAAGTGACAGCAAAGGACAGGGGAGTCACAGAGTTTCGCCGACTTTCCCTGACTTTCCCTCAACTAAAACCCGTCGAATCTTTTCGACTCTTCAAGCACCTTGACCACCCTCACCCCCGTCCCCACTATGGGAGCGCTCCCACTGGTTCAAGGCTTGTTGCTCCTCCCCCACTTCGCTCGAGCCGCAAGGAGGAACCAGCACCATGCAACCAAGACGCAGACGCCGCCGCACGCGGCGACTGTGGACCGCCGTCGTGGCGGCCCTCGCGCTTCCGCTCACCATGCTCGGCACCGGAACAACTCCCGCCCAGGCGGCGGCACTTCAGTGCAGTGTCGACTACAAGACGAACGACTGGGGCTCCGGCTTCACCGCCGATCTGACGATCACCAACCGCGGTACGGACGCCATCAACGGCTGGACGCTGACGTACGGCTACTCCGGCAGCCAGAAGCTCAGCAACGGCTGGAACGGCACCTGGTCCCAGTCCGGCACGGCGATCACCGTGAAGGACGCCGGCTACAACGGCACGATCGCCGCGGGCGCCGCCGTCTCGACGGGCGCGCAGTTCAGCTACAGCGGCACCAACACCGCCCCCACCAGCTTCGCGATCAACGGCACCACCTGCGCCGGCGCCCACCAGCCGCCGGTCACCGTGCTGACCAGCCCCACGGCCGGCGCGGTCTACACCCAGGGCGACGCGGTCCCGCTCGCCGCGACCGCCGCGGCCGCCGACAACGCGACGATCAGCAAGGTCGAGTTCTACGACGACACGACCCTGCTCGGCACGGACACCAGCGCGCCGTACACGCTGTCCGCTTCCGGGTTGACCGTGGGCAGTCATTCCCTGGTGGCGAAGGCGTACGACAGCCTGGGCGCGTCGGCGGAGTCCACGCCGGTCGGCATCACGGTCGCCTCGGGCCCCGCGGTGGTCGCCTCCCCCACCCAACTGGGCGTCCAGCAGGGCAAGACGGGCACGTACACGGTGAAGCTGTCGACACAGCCTTCGTCGAACGTCACCGTGACGACGGCTCGCGCGAGCGGCAACTCCGGTCTGTCGGTGACGGGCGGAGCCTCGCTCACCTTCACACCCTCCAACTGGAGCACGGCACAGACGGTGACCATCACCGCCGACTCCTCCGGGACCGGTGCGGCCTCCTTCGAATCGACGGCGACGGGCTTCACCAAGGCGGCGGTCACCGTCACCGAGCTGGCGGCCTCGAAGGCGTACGACGCCCGTTTCCTGGATCTCTACGGGAAGATCACCAACCCGGCGAACGGCTACTTCTCACCCGACGGCATCCCCTACCACTCGGTCGAGACGCTGATCGTCGAGGCGCCGGACCAGGGGCATGAGACCACCTCGGAGGCGTACAGCTACCTTCTCTGGCTGCAGGCCATGTACGGCAAGGTCACCGGTGACTGGTCCAAGTTCAACGCCGCGTGGGCCCTCATGGAGAAGTACATGATCCCCACCCACGCCGACCAGCCCACCAACTCCTTCTACAACGCCTCGAAACCGGCCACCTACGCGCCCGAGCTGGACACGCCCGACGAGTACCCGGCGAAGCTCGACACGTCGGTCTCGGTCGGCTCGGACCCGATCGCGGGCGAGCTGAAGAGCACGTACGGCACGGACGACGTCTACGGCATGCACTGGCTGCAGGACGTCGACAACGTCTACGGCTACGGCGACACCCCCGGCGGAACGTGCGAGGGCGGGCCGACGGCCAAGGGACCGTCGTACATCAACACCTTCCAGCGCGGACCCCAGGAGTCGGTGTGGGAGACGGTGCCGCAGCCGACCTGTGACGCCTTCAAGTACGGCGGCACGAACGGGTACTTGGACCTGTTCACCGGCGACTCGTCCTACGCCAGGCAGTGGAAGTACACGGACGCCCCGGACGCCGACGCGCGTGCGGTGCAGGCCGCGTACTGGGCCGACGTGTGGGCCAAGCAGCAGGGCAAGGGCAGTGATGTGTCGGCCACCGTCGGCAAGGCGGCGAAGATGGGCGACTATCTGCGGTACGCCATGTACGACAAGTACTTCAAGAAGATCGGCAACTGCGTCGGGCCGTCCACCTGCCCGGCCGGCACCGGCAAGGACGCCTCGGACTATCTGCTCTCCTGGTACTACGCGTGGGGCGGCGCGAACGACACGAGCGCGGGCTGGGCGTGGCGGATCGGTTCGAGTCATGTGCACGGCGGTTATCAAAACCCGTTGGCCGCCTATGCGTTGAGCTCCTACGCCGACCTCGAACCGAAGTCGGCCACGGGCACCTCCGACTGGTCCAAGTCCCTGCAACGGCAACTGGAGTTCTACCAGTGGCTGCAGTCGTCCGAGGGCGCCATCGCGGGCGGTGCGACCAACAGTTGGCAGGGGCGGTACGCGACTCCCCCGTCGGGTACGTCGACCTTCTACGGCATGTACTACGACTGGGAGCCCGTCTACCACGACCCGCCGTCCAACCAGTGGTTCGGCTTCCAGGCATGGTCGATGGAGCGGGTCGCCGAGTACTACCAGCAGACGGGGAACGCCACCGCGAAGGCGGTCCTCGACAAGTGGGTCAAGTGGGCGCTGTCCAAGACCACGATCAACCCGGACGGCACCTATCTGATCCCGTCGACCCTCCAGTGGTCGGGCCAGCCCGACACCTGGAACGCGTCGAGTCCCGGCGCCAACAGCGGACTTCACGTCACCGTCGCCGACTACACGAACGACGTCGGGGTGGCGGCCGCGTACGCCAAGACCCTGACGTACTACGGCGCCAAGTCCGGTGACGCGACGGCCAAGTCGACGGCGAAGGCGCTCCTCGACGGCATGTGGAACAACTACCAGGACAGCCTGGGCATCGCCGTCCCGGAGACCCGCGCCGACTACAACCGCTTCGACGACAGCGTGTACGTCCCGAGCGGCTTCAGCGGCAAGATGCCGAACGGCGACGCGATCAACTCGTCGTCGACGTTCACCTCTCTGCGGTCCTTCTACAAGAACGACCCGGCCTGGTCGAAGATCGAGAGCTACCTCGCGGGTGGAGCGGCGCCCTCGTTCACGTACCACCGGTTCTGGGCCCAGGCGGACATAGCCCTCGCCATGGGCTCGTACGCGGAGCTCCTCGAATAAGTCCCCGCTAAGGCTCCGCGTACTCGCCGGGCGACCCCCACCCGCACTGGGGGTCGCCCGGCCACTCGCGCACCGTATAGAAAGCGCTTCCCCTCGCCTTCCTTCAGTCCTCGCATCCCCCCATCCCTTCCCCTCCCGGAAAGGACCCCCCGTGCGAAGAACCCGCATCCTCACGGCCGTCCTGGCCCTCGCCGCCGGCCTGCTCGCCGGCACCCCGCCCGCACTGGCGGCCGACCACAGCGCGAAAGTGACGCTCGCCGCCGACACGTACACCTGGAAGAACGCCCGGATCGACGGCGGTGGCTTCGTCCCCGGGATCGTCTTCAACCGCAGCGAGAAGAACCTCGTCTACGCCCGGACCGACATCGGCGGCGCCTACCGCTGGCAGGAGTCGTCGAAGACCTGGACGCCGCTGACGGACTCGGTCGGCTGGGACGACTGGGGGCACACCGGCGTGGTGAGCCTGGCCTCCGACTCCGTCGACCCGAACAAGGTGTACGCGGCTGTAGGGACGTACACCAACAGCTGGGACCCGGGGAACGGCGCCGTGCTCAGGTCGGCCGACCGGGGCGCGAGTTGGCAGAAGACCGACCTGCCCTTCAAGCTCGGCGGCAACATGCCCGGCCGGGGCATGGGCGAGCGGTTGGCCATCGACCCGAACAAGGACAGCGTGCTGTACCTGGGCGCGCCCAGCGGCAAAGGCCTGTGGCGGTCGACGGACTCCGGCGTCACCTGGTCACAGGTGACCGGCTTCCCCGATGTCGGCAACTACCAGCAGGACCCGACCGACACGACCGGGTACGCCAGTGACAACCAGGGCATCGTGTGGGTCACCTTCGACGAGTCGACGGGTACATCGGGCAGCGCGACGAAGACGATCTACGTCGGGGTCGCCGACAAGGACAACGCGGTGTACCGGTCGACGGACGCGGGCGCCACCTGGACGCGCCTCGCCGGGCAGCCGACGGGCTACCTGGCCCACAAAGGCGTGCTGGACGCCAAGAACGGCTATCTCTATCTCGCCTACAGCGACAAGGGGGGACCGTACGACGGCGGAAAGGGCCAGCTGTGGCGGTATGCCACCGCGACCGGCATCTGGACGAACATCAGCCCGGTGGCGGAGGCCGACACCTACTACGGCTTCTCCGGCCTGACCGTCGACCGTCAGCACCCGGGCACGGTGATGGCGACGGCGTACAGCTCCTGGTGGCCGGACACCCAGATCTTCCGTTCCACGGACAGCGGCGGCACATGGACGAAGGCGTGGGACTACACCTCATATCCCAACCGCTCGAACCGCTACACGATGGACGTCTCGTCATCCCCCTGGCTGACCTTCGGCGCGAACCCGTCGCCGCCGGAACAGAGCCCGAAACTGGGCTGGATGACGGAGTCGCTGGAGATCGACCCGTTCCACTCGGACCGGATGATGTACGGGACGGGGGCGACGCTCTACGGCACCGAGGACCTCACCAAGTGGGACAGCGGGGGCCAGTTCACCGTGAAGCCCATGGTGCAGGGCCTGGAGGAGACGGCGGTCAACGACCTGGCGTCCCCGCCGTCCGGAGCCCCGCTGCTCAGCGCTCTGGGCGACATCGGCGGCTTCCGGCACACGGATCTGACCAAGGTCCCGTCGATGATGTTCACTTCACCGACCTTCACGACGACGACCAGCCTGGACTTCGCGGAGACGAACCCCAACACGGTCGTCCGCGTCGGCAACCTCGACTCGGGCCCGCACATCGCCTTCTCGACGGACAACGGCGCCAACTGGTTCGCGGGGACGGACCCTTCGGGGGTGAGCGGCGGCGGGACGGTGGCGTCCTCGTCCGACGGCAGTCGCTTCGTGTGGAGCCCGGCGGGCACGGGCGTGCAGTACACGACGGGATTCGGCTCGTCGTGGTCGGCGTCGAGCGGTATCCCGTCCGGGGCGATCGTGGAGTCGGACCGCGTGGACGCCAAGACCTTCTACGGCTTCAAGTCCGGGAAGTTCTACGTCAGTTCGGACGGCGGCGCGACCTTCACCGCATCCTCGGCGACCGGGCTCCCGAGCGGCGACAGCGTGCGCTTCAAGGCGCTGCCCGGCACGAAGGGTGACGTGTGGCTGGCGGGCGGTGCCTCCGACGGTGCGTACGGCCTGTGGCACTCCACGGACGGCGGGGCGAGCTTCACCAAGCTGTCCAATGTAGATCAGGCGGACACGATCGGCTTCGGCAAGGCGGCGACGGGGGCCTCGTACCAGACCCTCTACACCAGCGCGAAGATCGGCGGAGTCCGCGGCATCTTCCGCTCCACCGACAAGGGCACGAGCTGGACCCGTATCAACGACGATGCGCACCAGTGGGGTTGGACGGGTGGAGCAATCACCGGCGACCCACGGATCTACGGCCGCGTCTACGTCTCGACGAACGGCCGGGGCGTCATCTACGGCGACACGTCCGACAGCGGCGGCGGTGACGGCGGCGGATCCACGGACCCGACACCGCCCTCCACAGGTGCCTGCACGGTCACCTACAAGATCTCCAACCAGTGGTCGGACGGCTTCCAGGCGGACGTCCAGCTCACCAACACCGGCTCAACTCCCTGGTCCGGCTGGTCACTTGGCTGGACCTTCGGCAACGGCCAGAAGATCAGCCAACTCTGGAACGCCGACTACACCCAGTCCGGCGCGACGGTCACGGCAAAGAACCTGAGCTGGAACGCCAACGTGGCCACGGGCTCGTCCGTGAGCTTCGGCTTCACAGGAACCTGGACGGGCTCGAACACGAAACCGACGTCGTTCAAGCTGGGCGACCAGACCTGTACGGCGGTCTGAGCACCGATTCGAGGGCGCGGGCCTTGACGGCACGCGCCCTCTTCGACGACTACGGCGTGTACACCGTCGGCCGCGGTGCCGTGGCCATTCCGTCGCCGATGAAGAAGCTGGGGTGCGGGGGCTGGTTGTAGGCCGTGTTCTGCCAGGCCAGGGCCGTGCGGTACTGGGTGTCGTGGAGGAGGGTGGTGATCCTCGTGCTGGTCTCGTACGGCGTCGAGTAGATCCGTAGGGCCGTGTTGTCCGTCGTCGGCCAGACCACCTCCTCGCGCCAGTCGCCCAGGATGTCGCCGGACAGGGACGGGGTCGCCTTGGTGCTGTTGTTGGAGTGGACGCCCGAGGCGGTCAGGAGGCGGGTGTCGGATGACGTGCCGTATTTGTCCACATGGGTGCCGTCGAGGAGTTCGCGGACCGTGTCGCCGTCCCACCAGTTCAGGAAGTTGATGCTGGAGGGCTTGCGGCTCGCGACGACGGTGCCCTGCGGGTTGCGTACGCCGTCGGCGTGGGAGGACCACGACTCCGCACCCGCGCTGCCCGCCCAGATGTCCCCGGAGACGCCCCGGCCGTTGTCGCCGTTCGCGGCCGTGGACCACAGGATCTGACCGGTCTTCGCGTCCGCCATCCAGGACGCCGGCTTGGAGCCGTCCTCGTCGACCTTGAACTCCTCCAAGCCAGGGCGCGACGGGTCCAGGTCGCCGACGTGCAGGGCGTCGCCGTGGCCGTTCTTGGTGGTCCACAGGCCGCTGCCGTTGTCGTCGACGGCCATCGAGCCGTACACGATCTCGTCCTTGCCGTCCCCGTCGACGTCCGCGACGGACAACTGGTGGTTGCCCTGACCGTCGTACCCCTTGCCGGAGTTGGTCGAGGAGTTGGTGTCGAAGGTCCAGCGGCGGGTGAAGGAGCCGTTCCGCCAGTCCCAGGCGGCGATGACGGTGCGGGTGTAGTAGCCGCGGGCCATGATGAGGGAGGGGCGGGAGCCGTCCAGGTACGCCGTCCCGGCGAGGAAGCGGTCCACTCGGTTGCCGTACGAGTCTCCCCAGGAGGAGACCGTGCCGCGTGCGGGGACGTAGTCCACCGTCTGCATCGCCTTGCCGGTCCGGCCGTTGAACATGGTCAGGTACTCGGGGCCGGAGAGAACGTACCCGCTGGAGTTGCGGTGGTCGGCGGACGAGCTGCCGACCACCGTACCCGTCCCGTCGACCGTACCGTCGGCCGTCTTCATCGCGACCTCGGCCTTGCCGTCACCGTCGTAGTCGTACACCTGGAACTGCGTGTAGTGCGCGCCGGAACGGATGTTGCGGCCCAGGTCGATACGCCACAGGCGGGTGCCGTCGAGCTTGATGCCGTCGACGATCGTGTCGCCGGTGTAGCCGGACTGGGAGTTGTCCTTGGCGTTCGTCGGCTGCCACTTGAGCACGAAGTCGAGCCGGCCGTCGCCGTCCAGGTCGCCGACCGACGCGTCGTTCGCCTCGTAGGTGTAGGCGACCCCGTCGGGGGTCGTCCCGCCCGCCGGCGGGCTGATCGGCACATCCTCGTAGCCGCTGCGGAACTGGATCGCGTGCTCGGAGTCGCCCTGCTCGACGCCGTTCACGAGCGCGCGGACCGTGTAGTCGGCCGAGTTGGGCGCACCCGAGTGGAAGTAGTTCGTGGAGCCGGTGATCGGGGCCGCGTTGACCTTCGTACCGGCCCGGTAGACGTTGAAGGAGACGTTGTCGGGGTCGGTGCCGAGCCAGCGCCAGCTGATCAGGTTGCCGCTGTCGGTGTGGACGCTGACCAGCCCCCGGTCGAGCTGCTCCACCTGCCGGGCGGTGGCGGCCATGGGGGCCCCTCCCGCGCGAGTCAGTTCGAGCGTGGGGGACGTGCCGGTGGTGGTCAGCGTGGTGAGTCCGGCGGCGACCAGGGCGGCGGCCGTGGTCACCGCCGAGAGGAGGGCGCGGCGTCTGCGGTGCTTGTGCGGGTGCTGCACGGGACGAACCTCCAGAGAGGACGGACGGGTTCCGCCCGTCCAGTCGCCGCCACTTGCCACCGCGTTGCCCCGCCTTTACGCCAACTTGACATATCTTTCGGCCAGTTCGGCGACCGTGCGGGCGATCCGGTTCCGGAGTTCGACGGGTTCCAGCACCTCGACGTCCGCGCCGAGCCGCAGGAACTCGCCGTGGGCGCGCTCGACGGACTCGACGGGGACCGTGACCACGGCCCAACCGTCGTCGTCCGTACGGGACTTGACCGCCCGCGGCAGGGTGACACCCGGCGCCAGCCGGACCACCGCCTCGCCGCGGTACAGCCGGTCGTGGAAGTCACGCTGGTAGGCCGTCCAGTACGCGGCCAGGTCGAAGTCGTCCGGGCGGGTGAACTCTGCGTCGGAGGGGGCGAGTTCGAGGATCTGATCGACGCGGTAGGTGCGGGGGCCGGGTCCCGCGACGACGTACCAGCGCCCCGCCTTCAGCACCAGCCCGTACGGCTCCAGTCTGCGCTCCACGTCGGTCGGCTCGGCCCAGCGACGGTACAGGACGTGCAGCACCCGGCCGTTCCACACCGCGTCCGCGACCGCCGGGAGGTACGGCGCCTCCTCCGCGTCCGCGTACCAGCCGGGGGCGTCCAGGTGGACAGCTGGCTGACCAACTGGACCATGGACTTCAGCCGGCCGTCGGCTTCCTGAAGGCGCGGAGGCTGAACTCCGGGTCGGGGCACGGCCGTTCCTGGTCGGGCAGGGCCTCCAGCCGGACGACGAACCGTTCGGTGAGCGGGTCACCGGGCGGCAGCATGGTGAACCAGCCGCGGCGCAGGTCGGCCGCGGTCCGGCGGGGGCTGCGCCCCTGACCGCGGCCCGAGAAGGTGGCCCGCCCCGCCGGATGCAGGCGGTGCGCGGCGGCGTACGACTCCACGAGCGGGGCGGCGTCGGGGGCCGGGCGGCGCGGGCGCGGGGCGAGGACGGCGTCGATGTCGCTGCCGACGTCGTGGGCGGCGGCCTTGTCGACGGTGGTGACGTAGACACCGCCCGGCTTGAGGACCCGGGCGCACTCGGCGACGACGGCGCGGACGTCCTCCGGGTCGTCGAGGAGGTGCAGCAGCCAGACGCTGGTGACGGCGTCGAAGGTCGCGTCGGGGAACGGCAGGGCCCGGCCGTCGGCCAGGGTGATCGCGCCGGGCAGACGGGCGGCGGCCATACGGGCCATGCCGTAGGTCAGGTCGACGCCGGTCACCCGGGTGGCGGGGCGCGGGGCGGCGAGGCGCCGGGTGACGATGCCGGTGCCACAGCCGACGTCCAGGAGGCGTCCGGCGCCGGCCGGGATCAGACCCAGTACGGCGTCGGCGGCGGCCTCGGCCCTCGCTTCGCCGCCGCGTGTCACGTCGTACGCGTCGGCTTCCTTGTCGTAGTCGAGCACGCGCGTCAGTGTGCCCCGTGTCCCTGTGCGAGCTCCTCGACCCTGGTCGCGAGGCCGAAGTCGAGCTCGGTGACCTTGCCGTCGGCGCTGTGCGTGTTCACGGACAGGGTGACGGTGTGGTAACCGAGGGTGAGGTCGCTGTGGTGGCCGAGTTCCTCCTGGACCTGGGCGATGTGCACGACCATGGCGGTCGCCGCGAAGTGCGAGCCGAGCCGGTAGGAACGGGTGAGCCGGTCCTCCTCGACCGACCAGCCCGGCAGCTCGGCCAACCGGTCCTCGATCTCCTTCTGGGACAGCGGTTCCACGGGCATGGCCTCGCTCCTTCCTGAGCTGCGGGTCCTTCTCCAGCCTGCCACAGCCGGGCGACTGCGGTCCTGGTCAGAAGGGTGCCCGGGGGTGGGGCGGGGACACCTGGTGGGACGGAGGGGCTTGGCTGCGGGTGAGCCGAGGCCGCTCCAACGCCCAGGTCATTCCCTGCGTCCCTCGGCTACGGTCGTACGTATGACCACTGCCGCGACCGGAACCGCCGCCTCCGTGACCGCTCCCGCCGACCGGGGCGTGGGCCCGCTGCTGCGGGCCTGGCGGGAGCAACGGCGGGTGAGTCAGCTGGAGTTGGCGTTGCGGGCGGACTCCTCGGCCCGGCACATCAGCTTCATCGAGACGGGCCGTTCACGGCCGAGCGAGGAGATGGTGCTGAGGCTCGCCGAGCACCTGGAGGTGCCGGTGCGGGAGCGCAACTCCCTTCTGCTGGCGGCCGGTTACGCCCCGCACTACCCGGAGACACCGCTGGACGACCCTGCGCTGGACGCCCTGCGGGAGGGCATGGAGCGGCTGATCCAGGGCTACGAGCCCTACCCGGCGTTCGTGGTGGACGCGACGTACAACGTGGTCGCGGCGAACCGCGGCGTGCTGATGCTGCTGGACGGACTCCCGGAGTCGCTCCTCCAACCCCCGCTCAACGCCATGCGGTTGACCCTGCACCCCGAGGGTCTCGCGCCCCGCATCCGCAACCTCCGTGAGTGGCGCGGTCATCTGCTGGCCCAGATGGAACGCCAGATCGCCCTGCACCGCTCCGAGCCGCTGCGGGCGCTGTACGAGGAGGTGGCGGCCTACCCGGTGCAGGAGACCCACCAGGCCCCCGAACCGCCCGACCCCGTCCCCCACTTCGCCCTCCCCATGCGGCTGGAGCACGAGGACCGCATCCTGTCCTTCATCTCGTCCATCTCCACCTTCAACACCCCCATGGACGTGACGGTCGCCGAGCTGGCCATCGAGACCCTGCTCCCGGCGGACCCGGCCACGGTCAAGTACCTCCGGTCGCTGATGCCCTAGGAAGGCGGGCCCCGGACCGGAGTGCGCCGTCCCGGAACCCGCTGCCACCACGATCCCGCGCACCGCGCCCCCGGTCGATGACCCCCGGAGTAATGACCGCCCGAACGGCCCGCGTGGCAAGCGCCTCATCGCCGGCCCGGTGAGACTGACAACGGAACATGACACACTGCTTCGCGCAGACTGATCCACCGGGCAGGCCCTTGGGGAGGGTGGCGTGAGTGAGCGGCGTCCCGCGCCCACCGTGGGCCAAGTGGTGCTGGGCAAGCGCCTGCAGGAGTTGCGGGAGGCGGCCGGGTTCAAGCGTGAGGAGGCCGCGCGTGTGCTGCGGGTGGCCCCGGCGACCGTGCGGCGGATGGAGATGGCCGAGGTCGCCCTGAAGATCCCGTACGTCCAGGTGCTGCTGGAGACCTACGGCGTCGCCGAGGACGAGACGGAGGCCTTCGTCCAGCTGGCCGAGGAGGCGAACCAGCCGGGCTGGTGGCAGCGGTTCCACGATGTGCTGCCGGACTGGTTCAGCCTGTACGTCAGCCTGGAGGGCGCCGCCGGCATCATCCGCTCCTACGAGCCGCACTTCGTGCCCGGCCTGCTCCAGACCGAGGACTACGCGCGTGCCGTGATGGAAGCAGGAACGGTTGGCCAGACCGAACCGGGCGCCATCGAGCGGCATGTCTCCCTGCGTATGGCCCGGCAGAAGCTCCTGGACCGCCCGGACCCGCCCCACCTCTGGGTGATCATGGACGAGACGGTGCTGAAGCGCCCGGTGAGCATCCGCGGCGAGGTCATGCGGGACCAGCTGGACAAGCTCCTGGACTTCGCCGAGCGCGACGGGGTCACCGTGCAGGTCGCCGAGTTCAGCGACGGCCCGCACCCGGGGACGTACGCGCCCTTCACGCTCTTCCGCTTCGGCGAGCCGGAACTGCCCGACATGGTCTTCACCGAGTACCTGACCGGCGCCCTCTACCTCGACTCGCGCACCGAGGTCTCCGCGCACCTGGAGGTCCTCGACCACATGACCGCGCGCGCCGCGTCGGCGCAGCGCACGAAGAAGATCCTGCGGAAGTACCGCGAGGACTTCTGACCCCGCACCTCGCACCCGTCACGCACAGCACCTTTCGCATCCGAGGAGAAGACAGCGCATGACCGGATCCGACGCCGCACCGCAGATCGACACCAGCCGGCCGCACTCCGCCCGGGTCTACGACTGGTGGCTGGGCGGCAAGGACAACTACCCGGTGGACGAGGAGCTGGCCCGCCGGATCCTGGCCGCCGACGGCACGGTCGTGCGCGGGGCGCGCGCCAACCGCCGGTTCATGCACCGGGCCGTCCGCGCCGCCGCCGAGGCCTGCATCCGCCAGTTCCTGGACATCGGCACCGGCATCCCCACCGAGCCCAACCTCCACCAGGTGGCACAGCAGGCGGCCCCGGAGTCCAGGGTGGTGTACGCGGACAACGACCCGATCGTGCTGCGGCACGCGGAGGCGCTGCTGAAGAGCACCCCCGAGGGCAGCACGGACTACATTCACGCCGACGTCCGCGACCCCGACACCATCCTGCGCCTGGCCGGCGAGTCCCTGGACTTCTCGCAGCCGATCGCGCTGTCCCTCGTCGCGCTCACCCACTACCTGGGCGACGAGGAGGACGACGTGTACGGCCTGCTCAAGCGCTACGTCGACGAACTCGCCCCGGGCAGCTGCCTGATCCTTTCCCAGGTCACCCCGGATCTCGCCCCCGAGGGCGTGGCCAAGGCCAAGGAGCTCTTCGCCCGCAGCGGGACGCCGTTCCACCCGCGCACGCTCCCGGAGTTCTACCGCTTCTTCGAGGGCCTGGAACTGCTCGGCCCCGGCGTGATCCCGGTCTACGGCTGGCGCCCCGAGCCGGTGGACGTCGAGGCCCAGGCCGAGGGCGTCGTCCCGGTGTACGCGGGAGTCGCCCGCAAGGTCTGACGCATCGCCCGTACACCCGTACGGGCGCTTGAGCAGGTGCGGTCCCCTGCTCACCCCTAGCGTCGAAGCACAGGGTGAGCAAGGGAGCGACGCACGTGACGGACACGCGGATACCGCCCACCGAACCGGGAGCGGCACTGCCGCGCGCCGGCAGGTTCTTCCGTACCGGTACACCGGCCCCCGACCTGCACAGGACGAGATCGAGGCGATGTACCGGCTGCCGGCGATCGCCAGGTAACGATCCGTCGTCCGAAGCGAAGGAGGTCTGATGCCCTCGGACGCAGTGCTGTACCAGGCGGCGGCGCTCTGCCTGACGTACCCCGACGACGACTTCCGCGCACGACTCCCGCTCCTGCGTGAAGCCGCCCCGCAGCTACGGGAGTTCGTGGACCACGCGGCCGTGACCCCACCCCAGGAACTGGCCGCGCACTACGTCCAGGTCTTCGACTTCGAGAACCGCCACAGCCTCCACCTCGGCAAGTGGCAGGACGGCGACACCCGGCGGCGCGGTATGTCGCCGGCCCGCTTCAAGGAGGTCTACCGCGCCGCCGGGCTGGAGTTCACCGGCGAGGAGCTGCCCGACTTCCTGCCCGCGGTCCTGGAGTTCGCGGCCCGCACCGGCGACACGGACCTCCTCACGGAAAACCGGGCCGGCCTGGAGCAACTCCGGTCCCGGCTCACCGACTTCGGCACCCCGTACGCGTCCGTGCTGGACGCCGTGTGCGCGACCCTGCCGGCTGAACGATGTCCTGGACCGACGAGGTCGGGGTGAGCGAGCACACGTACCACCTCTTCTCGCTCCACGGCGGTACGGAGGCGGGTGTGCCGGCGGTCGCGGGCATCCTGCTCCTGGTCCACCGCCGCCGCACGCACGCCCCCGTGTTCCGGGCGACACGGTGAACGACCGTGAGTGGTCCCGTCACCCGCCTGGTCCACATGTTCAGCGCCGGTCCGGCGGGGTCTAGGCGGCACCGCCCTTCGCATCCCGCTCGTCGTCGACGATCTCCGCGTCGACCACTCCCTCCTCGTCCTGCGGTGAGGTGTGCTGTTCGGCGCCGGTGCCACTGTCCGTCGGGGTCTGGTCGGCCTGTGCGTACATCGCCTGGCCCATCTTCTGGCTGACGGTGGCCAATTTCTCGACGCCGGTGCGGAGTTCGTTCGTCTCGGCGTTCCGCTCCAGCAACCCCTTCAGTTCCGTGGCCGCCTCCTGCACCTCGGACTTGGTGTCGGCCGGGATCCGATCCTCGTTGTCCCGGATGAACTTCTCGGTCTGGTAGACGAGTTGCTCGGCCTGGTTACGGGTCTCGGCGGCCTCCCGCCGCTTGTGGTCCTCCTCGGCGTACTGCTCGGCCTCCCGCATCATGCGGTCGATGTCGTCCTTGGGAAGGGCGGAGCCACCCGTCACCGTCATCTTCTGCTCGCGGCCGGTCGCCAGGTCCTTCGCGGACACGTGCATGATCCCGTTCGCATCGATGTCGAAGGCCACCTCGATCTGCGGCACTCCACGCGGGGCAGGCGGCAGCCCGGTCAGGTCGAAGACGCCCAACTTCTTGTTGTACGCGGCGATCTCACGCTCACCCTGATAAACCTGGATGCCGACCGAGGGCTGGTTGTCCGTGGCCGTCGTGAAGATCTCCGAACGTCGGGTCGGGATCGTGGTGTTGCGCTCGATGAGCTTGGTCATGATGCCGCCCTTGGTCTCGATGCCGAGGGACAGCGGGGTGACGTCGAGGAGCAGCACGTCCTTGACGTCGCCGCGGATGACACCCGCCTGGAGCGCCGCGCCGAGGGCCACGACCTCGTCCGGGTTGACGCCCTTGTGCGGATCCTTGCCGGTGAGCTCCTTGACCAGGTCGGTGACGGCCGGCATCCGGGTCGAGCCGCCGACGAGGATGACGTGGTCGACCGCCGAGAGCTTGATGCCCGCGTCCTTGACCGCCTGGTGGAAGGGGGTCTTGCAACGGTCGAGGAGATCCGCGGTGAGCTCCTGGAACTGGGCGCGGGACATCTTCTCGTCGAGGTGCAGCGGCCCCTCGGCGGAGGCGGTGATGTAGGGAAGGTTGATCGTCGTCTCCGACGAGCTCGACAGCTCGATCTTGGCCTTCTCGGCACCCTCGCGCAGCCGCTGCAGCGCCATCTTGTCCTTGCCGAGGTCGATGCCGTACTGCCCCTGGAACTTCTTCACCAGGAACTCGACGATCCGCTGGTCCCAGTCGTCGCCGCCGAGATGCGTGTCGCCGTTGGTCGCCTTGACCTCGATGACGCCGTCGCCGATCTCGAGGAGCGACACGTCGAAGGTGCCACCGCCGAGGTCGAAGACCAGCACGGTCTGCTCCTCGCCCCGGTCCAGGCCGTACGCGAGCGCCGCGGCGGTCGGCTCGTTGATGATCCGCAGAACCTTCAGCCCCGCGATCTCGCCGGCCTCCTTGGTCGCCTGCCGCTGGGAGTCGTCGAAATAGGCCGGTACGGTGATCACCGCGTCCGTGACGTCCTCGCCCAGGTAGGCCTCGGCGTCCCGCTTGAGCTTCTGCAGTACCCGGGCGGACAGCTCCTGCGCCCGGTAGCGGGTCCCGTCGATGGAGCCCTGTTCCGGGAAGCGCCAGGCGGCGTCCCCCATGTACCGCTTCACCGAGCGGGCCGTCCGCTCCACGTTGGTCACGGCCTGCCGCTTGGCGACCTCGCCGACCAGCACCTCCCCGTTCTTGGCGAAGGCCACGACCGACGGTGTGGTCCTGGCCCCCTCCGCATTGGCGACGACAGTGGCTTCGCCGCCCTCCAGCACGGCCACCACCGAGTTCGTGGTCCCGAGATCGATCCCGACCGCACGTGCCATCTCCGTCCCCTTCCGCCAGGGCACTTCTCAGTCTCCAGCACAAAACTTGAGTGCGCTGTTGTCAATGCCATGTACCCGGAAACGCGGGTGCCGCGCACCCGAGCGCGGTGGCGCGGCACCCGAGGGGCGTGCAGCCGTGGGATTCAGGCCAGCTTGGCCGACAGGGTGATCGTCGTGCCGGTCAGGGCCTGGCTGACCGGGCAGTTCTTCTTGGCGTCCTCCGCCGCGGCGGCGAACGCCTCGTTGTCGATCCCGGGGACCGTGCCCTCGACGGTGAGGTGGATACCCGTGATGCCCTCCCCCGGCTGGAAGCTCACGTCGGCCGAGGTCACGAGCTTGGTGGGCGGGGTGCCGGCGCCGTTCAGGGCGTGCGACAGCGCCATGGAGAAGCAGCTGGAGTGCGCGGCGGCGATCAGCTCCTCGGGGCTGGTCTTGCCATTGGCGTCCTGGGAGCGCGAGGCCCACGTGACCGGCTGCGCCTCGATGGCACCGGAGGAGTCGAAGTTGACGACACCGCTGCCCTCGATCAGGTTGCCTTCCCAGACGGTGTGTGCGGAGCGCGTGGTTGCCACGGTGAATCCTTCCGAATCCTGGGTGTTCCTTGGGACCCCATCCGATCACATTCCGGCTCACTGCACCCGGAAGACCGGCCCACGCGCGGTGAACGGGAGCCGTGCCCCCTGGGGGATCAGATACGCGTGCTCGCGGCGCACCCGCAGCACGTCGCACCAGCCGTCCGTGATCACGAGGAGCGGCGCGCCCGGCGGGAAGTCGTCCGCCCGGTGCAGGAGGTCGATCCCGGGCTGGAGGACCGTGCCGCCACGGCCGTGGACCCGTACCCGGCCGGCGATCTCCGTGACCGGCAGATAGCCCGCGTCGTGCGGGGCCGCGTCGCAGAAGACGACCCGGGCGGCGGGGACGTCGCGGGCCTCGGCGTACGAGGCGATCGCACCCAGTGCCTTGCCGAGCAGGGTGACGTTCATGGAGCCGGAGGTGTCCAGGATGACGCCGAAGGTGCAGCGGGCGATCTCCTCGGGCGGGAAGTAGCGGCCCGCGCGCGGGATGTCGGGGGTGGAGGACTGGCGGCGGGAAGGGCGGGCGTACGTCCGTACGGGCTCCGGGCGGGGCACGAACTCGTCGAACCAGCGGGCGAGTCGGGCGTCCCAGGGCAGGGGCGGGTGGCTGAGCGTGCGGATCTCCTGGACCAGGCCGGCCGGGAGGTGGCCGCGCTCCTGCTGCTGGTGCAGATCCAGGCCCTGGGACAGGCCGCGCCGGTAGAACTCGTCGAGGTCGACGTGGTCGCCGGGCGGGCCCAGCGGGGCACCGAGCACGTCGCCGACGCCCTTGCCGCGCAGCGTGGCCAGGCGGCGCATGCGGCGCAGGTCGCCGGCGATGCGGTCGTAGACCTCCTCGGCGGAGAGGCCGGCGAGTGCGGGGTCGTACAGCAGGCCCTCCGGCATGGTGCCGACCTGCATCTCGCACAGCCAGCCGTTGATGACGTAGTCGCAGGCGATGTTGAAGAGGTAGTGGTCGCGGGTGCCGCAGCGGTCGCCGTGGCGCAGGGCGGCGTGGAGCATCTCGTGGGCGAGGATGAACCGCCACTCCTCGTCGTCGAATCGGCGCAGCGGATTGATGTAGGTCTCGCCGGCCTCCGGGTTCACCGCTGCCACGGAGATGCCGTGCGCGCGGGCGAGTTCGGCGTCGGCGACGAGTTTGATGCCGGCCGCGATGCCGCCGAGCAGCGGGTAGGAGGAGATGAACCAGCTCAGGGCCTTCTCCCAGGGGCGCTGCGGGGCGACGTCCCCGCTGAGGGAGTCGCGGCGGCCGCCCGCCATGTCCATCGCCGCCGACACGGTCCGGGTCAGCGCGGTGGCGAACGCCAGCTGGTGGTCCGGGGGCTGCATCCAGCCGGCCCACGGCACGAGCAGCTGGTCGGGTGCGTCACCGGCCGTACCGCAACGCTCGTACGCGCGTGGGAGCCCGTCCCGCCGCCAGCGCGCGGCGAGTTGCTCCTCGTCGCCGTCCGGGTAGGAGGCGGGGAGCAGTTCCGGGGTCTCGCCCATGGCGAAGTTGAGGAGGAAGCGGTTGACCACGACGCAGCGCGCGGCGACGTCGTGGCGGTCGGGCTGTTCGCGCGGTTGTGGGCCCTTCACCGCGGGGACGTGTCCGAAGCCGAGGTGGAGGACGGCGTGGGCGATGGCCCAGGCCCAGGCGGCGGGGTCGGCGATGCTGGTCGGGTGGACATGCAGGTCGCCGTCGGAGTCGACGACCACGAGTCCGTCGCGGGGCGCGAGTCTGCACTCCTCGTTGCGGCAGACGCCGAACTCCACTGCCGCCAGCGCCGGGTTGGCCTTCACCAGCCGCATCCCCTCGGCGAAGGCCTCCGCCGCGAGGTCCCGCTTCTTGTCCCCCTTGCCCTTGGTACGGCTGCTCACCGCCGCGCCTCCACCAGCCGGGGCATGTCCCGCGCCGCCTCGATGAGGAACCACGACGGCAGGACGGGATTGCCGTCGGCGTCGGAGGCGATCACGGTCTGGGCCACCTCCACGGAGATCTCCGCGAGCTGCACCAGCAGCGACTTCGCGCGGTACGCGGTCTGCCGACCGTTCGCCGACATGTGCTCCTTGCTGACCGGGAGTTCCTTGACGAGGCGGCCGCGGAAGGACTCGGCGAGGTAGTAGAGCAGGTCGCGGTCCTCCAGGCGGCCCGGCCAGCGGGCGTCGCCCTTGATGATCGCCTCGATGCCGAACTGGCTGCGCACGATCTTGACGTAGCCGCAGAAGGCCGTGGCGTGCGCGGGCGTCAGCGTGCCGTGCGCGAGGACCTTCAGCGTCTCCTCGTCGAGGTCCCGGCCGAAGGAGTGCAGCGCGTCGGAGAGCATGTGCCAGGAGCGGGGCGTGGAGAAGGGCTCCTCGGTCTTCGGCGGCTTGGACCACAGGTGGTCGGGGCGGTCGGTGAGGTGGTCGAGGATCCAGGGGTGGATGTCGTGGTTCGCGGCCCAGGTCAGCCAGTCCTTGGCGGACGCCTCCAGGTGGACGTGGGCGAGGCGGTTGACGAGGGCGGAGGCGATGGGGCGGGCGAGCGCGTTGTCGGTGGCGCGGTTGCCGGCGCCGATGACGATCGAGCCCTTCGGCAGCTCGTAGTTGCCGATACGGCGGTCGAGGATGAGGGAGTAGAAGGCCTTCTGGACGTCGGGCGTGGCCGCGTTGAGTTCGTCCAGGAACAGGCAGTACGGCTCGTCGCGGGCGATCGCCTCCGGCGGGCAGAAGACGGACCGCCCGTCACGGATCTGCGGGACGCCGATCAGGTCCTCCGGCGCGAGCTGGGTGCCGAGCAGACTCACACACTCCAGGCCCAGCGACTCGGCGAACTCCCTCACCAGGGAGGATTTTCCGATGCCGGGGGCTCCCCAGATGAAGACCGGCCGCACGGTGGCGAGGCCGAGCAGCAGTTCCGGGATACGGGCGGGAGTGACGGTGACGGCTGCCTGCACGCAGAGGCTCCTGAAATATTCGAGTACGGCGCGGATGTGCGCGGTGGGACACGACCAGTGTGAGCGCGGTGATCGGCGGACGCAGCCGAATTTGTCGGCGCCCCTGACCGGAATGTGCCCTGGGCACAACCGACCGTGAGTGACACGGTGAGCGACGGTCCTCCGTGAGAGCCGCTCCTCCGTTCATGGGGGTCCGGAGGAGCGGCGAGGTGTCAGGCGGCGCGCTCTTCGGGCGCCGTCAAAGGGACTTGGGGTCCGTTCGTCTCGCGCAGCCAGCGCCGCAGTACGCGGTGCACCTGCTCGGCGCCGACGAGTTCGCACTCCTCCTCGACCGGCGCGGAGAACACGACCGGCGACAGCAGGAAGGGCCTGCCCTGCGCACCGCCGAGTCCGCCGTGCGAGCCGATCTGCTCCTCGAAGGCGAGGACTTCGCCGTCGGCCGGGTCGTGGAAGGAGTTGACCATGATGTCGGCGGTGTGCGGGAAGGAGTGCGTACGGCGCACGGCGTCGGCGGCGCCGGGCCCGAAGACCTCCAACGGACCTGAAGTGTCGTCGAGTTGGTCGAGCGGGATCTCGGCGCCGTACGCACCGAGCACGACTCCGCCGTGCTCCTCGCTGCGTACGAGGAGGAAGCCGATGCCGGGATGGTTGGCGAGGGTCGTCAGCAGGCCGGGGTGGCGGGCGTCGATCTCCTCCTTGCTCATCCGGTGGTGCACGTCCGGGAAGGAGACCAGGCCGAGGTTGCCGGACGCCAGCACGATCGGCTCCGAGCGGTGGGCGGGGCGGCGCTGCTCGCGCCCCTCCTCGACCGGCCGGCGCAGCGCCGCGCGCACGGCGGCACGGGCCTCGGCACCGCTGTGGGTGTGCTGCGCCGTGCGCGGCACGGGCAGCCCGCAGCCGGCCCGCACCAGGTCGCCGAGGCCGAGGCCGTAGCGGGCGCGGAAGGTCTCGCCGGGGCTCTGGCCGTGGTCGGACAGGACGACGATCCGGTACGGCCGCGGGGCGTGCTCGGCAACGTTCGCGATCAGCGCGAGGGAGCGGTCGAGACGTTCGAGCACCTTCTCGGCGTCGCGGCTCCTCGGCCCGGAGTGGTGGGCGACCTCGTCGTACGCCACCAGGTCGGCGTAGACGGCGCTACGGCCGGCGAGCATGTCGCCCATGACCGCGGCGACCACGACGTCCCGTTCGACGACGGTCGCGAAGGCACGGACGAAGGGGTAGAGGCCACCACGGGACACCCGCGGGCGCTGCTTCCCGATCACGGCCCGGCTGGACTGGCCGATCTCGCGGCCGGCCTCGGCGACGAAGGACATGGCGGTGCGGACGGCGTTGGCCGGGTCGGAGAAGTAGGCGAAGTAGCCCGCGCGGGAGCGGTTCTCGCGGCCCCGCCTGCGGGTGGCGATGGACAGCACCAGGGCCTGTTCGTCGGCTCCGCCGCTGAAGAGGTTGCCTCGGCTGGCCCCGTCGACGGTGAGCAGGCCGCCGTCGCCGGTGCACTCGACGGCGCGGCGCTGGAGTTCGGCGGCGCTGGTCGGGCGGTTGCAGACCATGACCTCGCCCCGGTCCTTCTCGTACCAGCGGAACGCGGGGACGTCGTGGTTGGAGCCGTGCAGGATGCCGAGCTGGCTGGCGCCGGTCTGGCTGGACCAGTCGGTGCGCCAGGGGGTGAGCCGGTGGGTGGAGTCCAGCCACCGGGCGACGGTGGGCATGAGCCCCTTGTTCACGGCGTCCAGGAGGACGTCGTGGCCGACGCCGTCGAGCTGCAGGAAGACGGTGCCGGGGGCGGACGGGCCGGGTGGCAGGCGTCTGCGGCGGCGGTCGGCGAGGCGATAGAGCCGGCGCCGGTAGGCGTCGTCGTCACGGACGGCCAGGGCACCGCCGGTGGCGGAGGCGACGGCGGACATCACGGCGGCGACGACCACGGCCGTCTCGGGCGCGGCCTCGGCGCTGCTGGACGGGTTGAGCCGCAGGGCGACCAGCAGCAGGGACCCGTTCAGGACGAAGACGAGCAGGCCCAGCACCAGCGCGGGCACGAGCAGCAGCAGCCGTACGAGCAACGGCCAGACCAGGGCCGACAGCACACCGAAGGCACCGGCCCCGAACGCGGCGGTCACGGCGATGTGGGTGGCGCTCTCGCCGTCGGGGGACTGCAAGCGGAAGTCCGGGAGGATCCCGGCGAGCACGAGCATGGTCACCGTGGACACGGCCCACACCGCGATACTCCGCCCCACCTGACTGGCAACCCGCCGCCACCGCACGCCCGCACACCTCACGTCCCGCCCGTCGTCGCTGCGGGCCTGGACCAAGCGTGTCATACGAGGTTCTGCGGGGGCGTGCGGGAACTACCGGCCGTCGTAGCCGGCCGTGGGCATCGACAGGCGCCGATGCACCCGCGCCTTCATCTGGGCGTCGTAGCACGGCTCCTCGAACCCGACGGTCTCCACCCGCACCCCGCGCCGCGCGCACTCCGCGGTGAACTCCTCGACGGACGACAGCGCGCTCTCCAGGACCCGTCGGCTGGGCGCCACGAACAGGTCGGTCCCGGGGCGGACGCCGTCCCACAGGACGCAGTGGTCGGCCCGCAGCCCTCGTACCAGAAGCTCCCGGCGGACGATGTACCCGCGCTCGGCCGCCCAGCGCGCGCACATCGCGTGCTGACTGCGGGAGTCCACCAGGAAGGGGTCGGCGTCCAGCTCCTCGAGCGGCGTCAGACTCGCGATCGCCGTGACGCGCACGCGCATCGGTCCCATGGCGTCCCCCTCACCTCCGGGTTTCGCCGCCGACCCTACTCCAGCCCGTAGGCTTCGGGGAGTCGCGCGAAGGAGGCAAAGAAGGTGCCGGTGGAGCTCACCTGGTGGGGTCACGCCACTTGCACGGTCGAGGACTCGGACGTCCGCGTGCTCACCGACCCCTTGTTCGCCCGCCGCCTCGCCCACCTCCGCCGGCGCAGGGGCGCGCTGCCGTCGCCCGGCGCCTGGCGCGCGGACGTGGCGCTCGTCTCGCATCTGCACGCCGATCACCTGCATGTTCCCTCGCTGGAGCGGCTCGCACCGGGCACGCGCCTGCTGGTGCCCCGGGGCGCACCCCGGGCGGTGCCGGGGCTGCGCCGGCTCACCCACCTGGACGTGACCGAGGTGGAGGCCGGCGATGTCACCCGGGTCGGCGATGTGGTCGTACGGGCCGTGCCCGCGCGGCACGACGGGCGGCGGCTGCCGGTCGGTCCGCACCGCTCCCCCGCGCTCGGCTATGTCGTCGAGGGCGAGGGACGGACGTACTTCGCCGGGGACACCGGGCTGTTCGACGAGATGGCGAAGGAGGTCGGGCCGGTCGACGTGGCGTTGCTGCCCGTGGGCGGCTGGGGACCGTACCTGGGAGAGGGCCATCTCGACGCGGGTCGGGCCGCCCGGGCGCTGGCCCGGCTGGCGCCGCGCAGTGCCGTGCCGGTGCACTACGGCACGTACTGGCCGATCGGGATGGACGCCGTGCGCCCCCATGAATTCCACGCGCCCGGCGACGAGTTCGTGCGCCTCGCGGCGGAACACGCGCCTGAGGTGGCGGTGCACCGGCTCGGCCACGGGGAGAGTGTGCGGCTGGAGGTCGCTCGGTGATCCAGCTGACGGTCACCGTGACATCGACCCTGCCGACCGAGTCCACGCAGCAGGCGATCGGGTATCCGTCGCTGTTTCTGCTGGTGCTGTTCGGGGCGTTGGTGCCGGTGATTCCCACGGGGGCGCTGGTGAGTTCGGCCGCCGTGGTGGCGTTTCACCACACGGCGCCGTTCGCTCTGGCGTTGGTGTTCGTGACGGCCGCGCTGGCGGCGTTTCTGGGGGATGCGGCGCTGTACTGGCTGGGGCGGCGCGGGATGAGGTCGAAGAACGGGTCGCGGTGGCTGGCGGCGATTCGTTCGCGGGCGCCGGAGGAGAGGCTGACGCAGGCGCAGGGGAAGTTGGCCGACCACGGGGTGGCGGTGCTGGTGCTGTCGCGGTTGGTGCCGGCCGGCCGGATTCCGGTGATGCTGGCCTGTCTGCTGGCGAAGTGGCCGACGCGACGGTTCGCCCGGGGGAACCTGCCGGCCTGTCTGGCCTGGGCGGCGACGTACCAGGTGATCGGCATCCTGGGTGGGTCGCTGTTCAAGGAGCCCTGGGAAGGTGTGGTGGCGGCAGTAGCACTCACCGTGCTGGTCGGTGCGACCCCCGCCGTCTGGCGACGCGTCCGCCGAACGACAACCGCCTAGGGCGCGTGCCGGGCGTCGCGGGACAGGCGGGACTTTCGCAACTGGCCCTCTAGTCCAGTACGCGGGATCCGCCCACCGGGAGGTCCCACAGGTCGGCTCGGTCCAGGCCCGCCTTCTCCCATGCCGTACGCACCCGCGTCAGCGGTTCCAGCACCGGCTCCGCCGACAGGACGAACGTGGCCCAGTGCATCGGAGCCATCCTGCGGGCACCGACGTCCTGGGCCGCCCGTACCGCCTCCTCCGGGTCGCAGTGGACGTCCCTCAGCCACCAGCGGGGGTCGTAGGCGCCGATCGGGAGGAGGGCCAGGTCGATGCCGGGGTAGCGCCGGCCGATACGGGAGAACCAGTGGCCGTAGCCCGTGTCGCCCGCGAAGTAGACGCGTCCGCCGTCGGGAGCCGTGAGAACCCAGCCGCCCCACAGGGAGTGGCAGGTGTCCGTGAGAGTGCGCTTGGACCAGTGGTGGGCGGGGACGAAGTCGAAGCGGACGCCGTCCAGTTGGGCCGCCTCCCACCAGTCGAGCTCCGTGATGGTGGTGAAGCGGCGGCGACGGAACCAGGCGCCCAGGCCCGCCGGGACGAACACCGGGGTGTCGCGCGGGAGCAGGCGCAGGGTGGGGGCGTCCAGGTGGTCGTAGTGGTTGTGGCTGATGACCACCGCGTCGATGCGCGGCAGGGCGTCCCAGGGGATGCCGACCGGGGTGATGCGGGCGGGCGTGCCGAGGATACGGCGGGACCAGACCGGGTCGGTGAGGACGGTCAGGCCGCCGATCCGGATCACCCAACTGGCGTGCCCTGCCCAGGAGACGGCTATCGTGCGGGCGTCGACGTGGGGCAACGGGGCGGGGGCGAAGGGGAGCCTGGGGATGTCGGCGAGGCCCTCGCGGCCTGGGCGCACCGAGCCCTCGCGGGCGAAGCGCGCCATGGCCTTCAGGCCGGGGAGCGGGGCGGTCAGGCGATCGTGGAAGGTCCGCGGCCACACCCGGCGCTCGCCCGGCGGTCGGGGCTCGGCGAGCGGCGGGAACGCGGGCGCGAACCCTGACCTGGACGCCGGTTCGTCGGCGTCCCGGCTGGTCCTGGTGGTGGTCGACTCGGACTGCTGCGTCATCGAGGAGGCTCCCATCGCTGAGCGTCGTCGCGGAGATCGTCGAAGACCGACTTCACATGGTTCAACGCGCGTTGCACGTGTGGCAGTTCCAACGGCGAGGGTGATGCGAGACATTCCGCGCGTTCGTCGTCCGTGCGGCCCAGCAGCGGGCCGGTCGACAGGCGTACGCGCAGGGCGCCCAGTTCGTCGCCGAAGCGGTGGCCGCCGGGCGCGGGCATGCCGAGCCGGGCGGCGAGGAAGTCCTCCAGTTCCTGTGCGTCGCCGACGCCGTGGGCGGTGAGGGCGGTGCGCAGCGGGCCGAGGTCGGCGTAAAGGTGGCGGCCGGCCTGCGGGGGCCGGGAGAGGGTGCCGGCCGCCACCACGGAGGCGTGCAGGGCGTTGGCCACGCGCGCGTGGAGGTGTACGGCGGCTGCCACGCGCGCGGTGACCGGCGCGGGCTCCTGGAGTGCGTATGCGGCGGGAGCGGCTACCGGGCCCGCGATACGGGCGCCCATCGCGGTGAGTACGTCGAGCACGCGCGCGTGGAGAGCGCGGCCGGCCTGGTCCGCCGGGAAGCGGGCCACCGCGGCCGGCCAGCCGGGCGGCAGCAGCGCGCCGGCCAGGTCGGTGACGACGGTGACCCGGTCGGGCAGCATCTCGGCGGGGCTGAGCAGCACGGTGTCGGGCGGGGCGTACAGGGTGTCGCGCCAGGTCTCGTCGCTCACCAGGTGCAGGCCCTCGCCCGCGGCGGCCTCCACGCACGCATGCAGCGCCTCGGGCGGGGCGACGGTGGCGGTCGGGTCGTCGGCGACGGACAGCACCAGGAGGCGCGGGTCACCACCCTCGGCGCGCACCCTGCGGACGGTCTCCAGGAAGGCGTACGGGTCCGGGACGCCACCGCACTCGGCCGGCGTGCCGACGTGGAAGACGGGTCTTCCCAACAGGCGTGCGTACGGCGCCCACCAGGGCGCGCAGGGCCGGGGCACCAGGACGTCGCCGCCGAGCGCGGCGGTCAGGGCGAGCAGCAGCGCGGGGGCGCCGGGGCCGGCGGCGACGCGGCCGGGTACGGCGGCGAGTCCACGGCGGTCCCAGTAGCCGCAGGCGGCCTCCAGCAGTGCGGGGCCGCCGCCGATCGGCTCCGCGTCGGCGCGAGCGGCGGACGCGGCGAGGGCGGCGGTCAGCTCGGGCAGCACCGGCAGCCCGTCCTCGGGGAGCGGCGGCCCGTACCGGACGGGGCCGTGGCCTTCCAGGTCCGTCCGCGGCATCCCTACCTCCGTTGTGGCCTGCCGGCTGCGCCTTGCCGTCGGCGATCGCGTCTCGTCGTGCCGGTGCCTGCCGCTCCTCGGTTCGTACGGTGCGGGTCATGTCCCTGCGCTGTGAGTACCCAGTGAGCCGTCGGCTCATGGGGCCCGTCCTGGTTACGCCCGTCACACACGCGACGGTGCGTGAGATCAGTGGCCGGGCCCGGCGTCCCGGTGCCGCAGCCGGTGGACGGCGGCGCCGAGCGCGCCCGCGATCAGGATGCCGCCGGCGACCAGGGCGGGCACGGAGTCGGTGAACGCGCCGCCCTCGCCGGCCTGCACCCCACGCTGGATCACGGCGGCACCGCAGGCGTCGGTACGGGACTGGTCGCACGGCTGGGTCCGGCAGTCGGTACGCGCATCGGCGCACGGCTGGTTGCCGCAGTCGGTACGCGAGTCAGCGCAGGGCCGACTGGCGCAGTCGGTACGGGGCTCGGCACACGGCTGGCTACTGCATCCGGTGGCCGACTCGTCGCACGGCTGAGCGGAACAGTCGGTACGGGGCTCGGCACACGGCTGGCTGCCGCACTCGGTGGCCGACTCGTCGCACGGCTGGCTGCCGCACTCGGCGGTCGACTCGTCGCACGGCCGGTCGCTGGCGGGCCCGGTGCCGGCGGCCCCGGTGCCGCGGTCCACCTGGAGCGTGGTGCTCCAGGCCGAGCCCTGTGCGCCGGGGGCCGCCGGGCAGGTGCCGTCGACGGTCCAGGCGGAGCCCGGGGTCCCGGCGTTCGGGCCGCCGGCCTCGAGGTCGGCGGCCTGGGCGATGCGGGCCGTGCCTCGGTAGGCCGGGCCGGAGGCCTGGTCGTCGTTGCCGGGGACCCGTTGCAGTTCGACCGTGTCCTGGTCGAAGGCCTGTGAGGTGGCGTCGATGGTGGCGGGTGCCTGGCCGCCGACGGCGCCGCAGGAGACCGAGACGGTGACACTGCTGCCCGGAGAGACGGTACTGGGACTGACCTCCGCGGCCGGGTCCGCGAAGGCGGCCGTACCGGTGACGCCGAGCGCGGCACCGGCCAGGGCCACGGCGGACAGGACACGGGCGGTGCGACGCATGGGGTGGGCTCCTTCGAGCGACGGCTGCGGGGACACGCAGGGCGTGCCTCACAGCCATCAGAGCCCGGAGCGGGGCGGGGCGCGCGTGGTCGGGCACCATTCGCGGGACGCGGAGGGCCAAGTGGGTGACAGGCGCACGGCAGTCCCGGTTGTTCTGTCCGGCACCCGGAACACGTCAGTTCCGCAACGCCCCCAACTCCCCCTCCAGCCCCCTCCCCCGCCGCTCCACCACCCTCGCCGCCACCTCCGCCAGTTTCCGGTTCGTGCCCTGGGAGATGCGGCGCAGTACACCGAAGGCCGCGTCCGCGTCGCAGGCCAGGACGTGCATGACGATGCCGCAGGCCTGGTCGACCTCGGGGCGGGTGCGCAGGGCCGTGCCGAGTTGGTCGAGTTCCGTGAGGGCGGCGTGGTAGGAGCGGTCGCGGGCCAGGGAGGTGACCGCGAAGTCGGCGAGGGCGCGGGCGGGGCCGCGCGGGGCGTCCTGGAGGGTGTCGGGGCGGAAGCTGTAGAGGCTGAGGGTGACCGTCAGACCGGAGCGGCGGAACGGCATCGTCACGCTGGAGCGCACCCCCGAGTCGAGCGCCAGGGCGCGGTACTGCGGCCAGCGTTCCTCGCGCAGCAGGTCCGCGCTGCGAGCGGGCTCGCCGCGTTCCAGGGCGGCCGGGATGGGCCCGTCGCCGGAGCGGAGCTGTACGGCGACGAGTGCGGCGGGATCGGGATGGGTGACGGCGGGAGGGCGTTCCGGTCCCTCGTCGGCCAGCATGCCGCTCGCGCCGCAGCAGTCGGCGGTGCAGCGCACGGCCTCCTCGACGAGTTCCGCCAACTGCCGCCCGGGAAGGGCGGGTTCGGCAGGCTCTGTCGTCCAGCGGTGGGGACGCCCGGTGTCCGGCATGCTGCTGTCCTCCTCTGTCCCGGCGCCTGCCCGCTCGCCCGGACCGAAAACAGTGGCCACCGGCCATGTCCGCCCTGGATTTCCCCGCATGACGCAGACGGACGAATTCGGTGAAGAACTCGCGGACTTCGCCCGCCGCGTCGCCGAACTCAAGTCGGCCAGAAGCGTGTCGGGCGGCGACCTCCCGACCGTCCTGGACGCGGCCCTCTTCGAACTCGACCATGTCGTGGCGCAGTTGTGGCCGCAGTACGAGCGGCTCTCCGCCCGTACCGGGTCAGCGGTGCTGCAGATCCGGCCGCCGGACCCCGACGCCCTCGGCCGGTACGCGGACGGCGCCCCCGTCCTCGTACAGGCGAACGTCACGTCTCTGCTGTGCGTGCCGGTGCGGCACGACGGTGCCGTGCTCGGGGTGCTCACGCTGCTGCGCTGCGGCCCCCGCCCGGCGTTCTCGATGGCGGAGGCGCAGGCACGGGACATGGTGTCGCGCCATGTGGCGCTGGCGCCGGCTACGCGGCCTCGCGCATGACCTGTTCGCGTACGCGGCTGCAGCAGCGGCTGATCAGGCGGGACACGTGCATCTGCGAGATGCCCAGCTGCTCGGCGATGCGGCTCTGGGTCATGTCCCCGAAGAAGCGCATGTAGAGGATGGCGCGTTCACGCTCGGGCAGCGCGGCCAGCCGCGGCGCCACGGCCTCGCGGTCCACGACCGTGTCGAGCGCGGGATCGGGAGAGCCGAGGGCGTCGCTGAGGGAGTAGCCGTCCTCGCTACCGGGCAGTTCGGCGTCGAGGGAGAGCGCGGTGAAGCTCTCCAGCGCCTCCAGGCCGACGAGGACGTCCTCCTCGCTCATGCCGGCGTGCTCGGCGATCTCCGCGACGGTGGGCCTGCGGCCGGAGATGGTCTGGGAGAGTTCCTGCGTGGCGAACCGGACGCGGTTGCGCAGGTCCTGGACCCGGCGCGGGACGTGCAGGGTCCACATGTGGTCGCGGAAGTGCCGTTTGATCTCGCCGGTGATGGTGGGCACGGCGTAGCTCTCGAAGGCGTTGCCGCGTGCGGGGTCGTACCGGTCGACGGCCTTGACCAGGCCGAGGGCCGCGACCTGGCGCAGGTCCTCGAAGCTCTCGCCGCGGCTGCGGAAGCGTCCGGCGAGGCGGTCGGCCATCGGCAGCCAGGCCTCGACGACCTTCTCGCGCAGGGTGTCGCGCTGCTGGCCGGCGGGGAGGGCGGCGAGTTCGCGGAAGGCTTCCGCGGTGTCGGGGGCGTCGTCGTGCGGGTGGTGCTTCGCGCTCACTTCAGTGGGCATGGTGCGTCGCAACTCCCTTGGTGGTGCTCTGGGTTGGACGGTCACCGTGGGAGAAGGGCCGCGTGTCCGGGACAGGCGCGGCCGGGGCGGCGCGATGGCCGCTCCCACGGACGTGCCTCCTGTCCGAAGCACTGACCTTGCGCCTGCCCCGGGCCCGTCCCGGCAAACACGGCCGGTCCCGGCGGCCCCACGGACGACCGCGCCCGGCGTCCACGATCAGGACGGCTCCGACGCCGTGATCGCACCAGCCACGTTGTGGTCGTCGCACTTGATCGGGGCCAAGCGGCCCGCCACGGCCGCATCGGTCGCGTTCGGCCCCGTCGGACCTCACCGCGTGGGCCGGTCTCCGGTGTCCGGCTGCTCCAGGTGGGAGGCCAACACCGCGGCCTGGACGCGGCGCTGGACACCGAGCTTGGCCAGCAGCCGGGAGATGTGGTTCTTGACGGTCTTCTCCGACAGGTAGAGCTTCTTGCCGATCTCGCGGTTGGTGAGACCGTCCCCGATCAGCGCCAGGATGTCCCGCTCACGGGGCGACAGGCTCGCCAGTTCGGGCGCGATGGTGGGAGCCGCGACGGGGTCGCGCAGCGAGCGCATCAGGCGCGCCGTGGTCGCGGGGTCGAGCATCGACTGGCCGGAGGCGACCGTGCGGACCGCCGAGATCAGATCGGAGCCTCTGATCTGCTTGAGCACGTAGCCCGAGGCCCCGGCCATGATGGCGTCCAGCAGCGCGTCCTCGTGGTCGAAGGACGTCAGCATCAGACAGGCCAACTCCGGCATCCGACTGCGCAGTTCGCGGCAGACCGAGATGCCGTCGCCGTCCGGGAGACGCACGTCGAGCACGGCGACGTGCGGGCGCAGCGCCGGGCCGCGCACAAGAGCGTGCTCGACGGTGTCCGCGTCGCCGACCACCGAGATGTCCGGTTCGGCGTCGAGCAGGTCGGTGATACCCCGTCGTACGACCTCGTGGTCGTCGAGCAGGAAGACACGGATCGGATTCTGCTCCGTGAAGGTGCGCGTCTCGGCCATGACGACCCCTTGTCCCCCGGTGGCGGACGGGCTGCGGGTTGCCCGTGAGGACGATCGTCGCTCGCCGAGTCCAGATGCACCAGGGCCGGCCGGCCCCGCTCAGCAAAACCCCTGGTCGAGAAACACGACGTCCTGGCCCATCCGATCGTGCGGCGCCGTTGCCTCAAAGCTCGAATCGGACGTCCACCACGCCCTCGACCGCACGCACCTGGCGGGCGGCCACGGGAATCAGGGCCCTGTCCCGGACACGGCCGCCGAGCTCCACGACTCCGTCGTGCACCCGGACACGGATCGCCGAGCCGGGCGTCGGGAAGAGGTAGGCCACGACCTCACGCCGGACCTCCTCGGCGATCTCCTCGTCGCCGCGCAGGAAGACCTTGAGCAGGTCGGCCCTGCTGACGATGCCCTGCAGCAGGCCCAGCTCGTCGACCACCGCAAGGCGCTTGACCTTGGGGTGCGCCATGGTCCGGGCCGCCTGCGCCAGGGTGACGTCCGCGCGGACGGTGAGCGCCGGGGAGGTCATCAGCTCCTCCGCGGTGACCACGCCGGCCTTCGCCAGGTCCGAGAGGGGACGCACCTGCGTGACGGGGGTCCCCCCGGTCGAGCGAAGCCGAGACGGGGAGGGGTCGGGGTCGCTGTCGCGGAACTCCTCCTTGGGCAGCAGGTCGGCCTCGGAGACGACGCCGATGACGCGGCCCTCGCCCTCCAGGACGGGCAGTGCGCTGACCTTTAAGTCCTGCGTCATCTGCACGATCGACCGCGTGGACGTCCTGCCGTTCCACAGGCTCGGTGCCGCGAAGTACGAGGCTCTTCGCGTTCCGTTCCCGTCGCGGGACACCCCTGCACCCGCTCCCGAACTGACCGGACACGTCCGCGAACGGTTCCGGGCGCACGGCCTGTCGGCCTACTGATCGCCGCACCATCTGCGGTAGGCGGCCACGGCGGTCGGCAGGGTGGGGAAGATCAGGTCCGCCCCGACGGTGTCCGCGAGGCCGTACGCCTCGAGGTCGTCCATGAGGTCCTGCTTGACGCGGGCGAGGGCGAACACGACGCCGCGGTGGGTGAGTTCGCGGCGCAGTTCGTCGACCGCGTCGAGCGCGGTGATGTCGACCTCGACGTTGGCCTCGGTGTTGAGGACGAACCAGCGGACGGCGCTGCTCTGTTCGTCGACGGCGGCCAGGGCTCGGCGGTGGAAGTCCTCGGCGTTGGCGAAGAAGAGGGGGGAGTCGTACCGGTAGACGAGCAGGCCGGGGATCGTGCGGGCCTGTGGGTAGTCGTCGACGTCGTGCATGCCGGCCACTCCGGGCACCAGTCCTTCGACGGCGTCGTGCGGGCGGGCCACCCGTGTCAGCAGCTCGGCCACGGACAGGCCGACGGCCACGAGTACGCCGTAGAGGATGTCCAGGGCCAGCACTCCGGCCAGGCAGCCGAGCGCGAGCAGTAGTTCGCGACGGCGGAAGGTGGCGAGCCTGCGGAAGCCGGCGAGGTCGATCATGCGGACGGCGGCGTACACGACGAGCGTGCCCAGGACGGCCGAGGGAGTACGACGCAGCAGCGGGCTGAGGAACAGCAGCACCGCCAGCACCACCGCGCCTGCCACCAGGGAGTACGCCTGGCTGCGGGCGCCCGCCGAGGAGGCCAGGGCGGTGCGGCTGGCGCTGCTGCTGACGGGGAAGCCGTGCAGGACACCCGCGCCGAGGTTGGCCGCGCCCAGCGCCAGGAACTCCTGGTTGGGGTCGAGCTCGGGCCCTTCGTCGTCGTGCCCGGAGAAGGCCCGTGCGGTGAGGATGAAGTCGGTGTACGCGACGATGAGCACACCGAGGGCCGGCAGCACGAGGCCCGGGAGTTCGCTCAGGTCCGGCCACGCGAGTCCGGGCAGCCCCGACGGGACGGTGCCGATCACCTTGATGCCGTACCGGTCGTCGAGGTCGAAGACCACCACGGCGACCGTGCTGAGGACGACGGCGAACAGCGGGCCGGGCAGGGCGGGGGCGTACCGGTACGCCGAGAAGAGGAACACGAGTACGGCGGCGGACAGGACGACGGTGGCCGCGTGGGCGTCGGGCACGTTCCTGATGAACGACCACAGTTGGGGGAAGAACTCCGAGCCGGTCGTCTTCACCCCGGTGAGTTTGGGCAGTTGGTCCACCATCATGATCAGCGCCACGCCCGCCAGATAGCCGATCAGGACCGGGCGGGAGAGCAGGTCCGCGAGGAAGCCCAGTCGTACGGCACGTGCCACCAGGCACAGCAGTCCGACGGTGACGGCGAGGGTGGCCGCCAGGGTGGCGTAGCGCTCCGGGGCGCCGGCGGCGAGGGGGCCGACCACGGTGGCGGTCATCAGCGCGGTCGTGGACTCGGGGCCGACCGAGAGCAGCCGTGAGGACCCGAACAACGCGTACAGGCCGAGGGCGGGCAGGATCGCCCACAGTCCGGCGGCCGGCGGGAGGCCGGCCACCCCGGCGTACGCCATGACCTGCGGCACCAGGTAGGCGGCGACGGTGAGGCCGGCCAGCAGGTCGCCCCTCAGCCAGGCCCGCCGGTAGCCGAGGAGGGCGACGGCTCCGGGCAGCAGGCCGCGCCACTCCGGAACATGTCTGCCGGTGCCCTGGGACATGAGCCACCCTTCTGCATTTTGATCGGTCTCAGGATCCACCGGCCGGCACCCGACCGCGACAGCTGAGCCGTGTCCGGTGCGCCGAAGGCCGAGCATGCGCCCCAACGTCCCCTGGGAACAGGGCCGTTCAGCCCCGCCGTGGCGGACCTTCGGCATCCGGTGACCACCGCCCCACGCGACGAGAGTGAGGGACGTCAGATACCGACCGGACCGTCCCACTCCTTGAAGGGATCACCATCATGGCCGTGCACGAGCACCCGCACCGGAGCCCGGGCCTCCACCTGCCGTCCTTCCGCAGGAACCGGACCGCCTCCGCATCCGACTCCGCCGTGTCGGCACGCATCGGCACGGACACCGCGCAGGCCTACGCCTTCGCGTCCCTGCGCCTGCTCACCGGGTTCGTCTTCCTGTGGGCCTTCCTCGACAAGACCTTCGGCTTCGGCTACGCCACTCCCTCCGGCAAGGGCTGGATCGACGGCGGCTCGCCGACCAAGGGTTTCCTCAGCTCCGTCGCCGCCGGGCCGATGGAGTCCACCTTCCACTCCTGGGCCGGCGACACCTGGGCCGACTGGCTGTTCATGCTGGGACTGCTCGGGATCGGTGTCGCGCTCATCGCGGGCGTGGCGCTGCGCTTCGCGGCCGTCGCGGGCACCTTGATGATGGCGCTGATGTGGATCGCCGAGTGGCCGCCCGCCAAGCACCTCTCGGACGGTTCTGCGAGCATGTCACCGAACCCGTTCGTCGACTACCACCTCATCTACGCCGTCGTCCTGATCGCCCTGGCCGCGGTCTCCGCCGGCGACGCCCTCGGCCTCGGCCGGCTCTGGGCCAAGCTCCCGTTCGTCCGCCACAGCCGCTGGCTGCGGTGACCGCGGGAGGTGCGGCGGGCTCCTCGGTGGGCCCGCCGCGCCGAGTACCGGCGAGGGCCGTTCGGTCCCTTGCCGGGACCTGCGGCCCCTGCCGCGCGCCTCGTCCGAAGACGAATCTCGAATCGGGAACCCCCCGATCCAGGAGGTGGAGATCATGACCCGCACCGTCACCGTCGGCCTCGACGGCTCTCCCGAGAGCCGCGCGGCGGCCGAGTGGGCGGCCCGCGAAGCACAGCTGCTCGGCCTGCCGCTGAAGCTGGTCCAGGTCTGGGAGCCGGTACCGAGCCCCATGGCGCAGGCGCCGCTGCTCGGCCCCGAGACGCACCAACACTGGACCGAGCGGATTCCCCGCGAGGCGGCCGAAGGCATCCGGCTGCGCCACCCCGGCCTCGGTGTGACCACCGAGCAGCTGTCCGGCCGGCCCGCCGAGGTCCTGGCGAACGCGGCGAAGGACGCCGAGCTGCTGGTGCTCGGCTCCCGTGGGCTGGGCGGGATCGGCGGTTTCATGGTCGGCTCCGTCGGACTGTCCGTCGTGGCGCACACCGAACGGCCGGTCGTCCTGGTCCGCTCCGGGGAACAGGCCGCCGACGAACACGAGATGGACCCGGTCGGTATCCCGTCCGCCGCGACTCCGTTCCGACCCGTCGTCCTCGGCCTCGACATCGAGAGCCCCGACGCCACCCTGATCGCGTTCGCCTTCGCGGCAGCCGCCCGCCGCGACACCTCCCTGCGGGTCGTGCACGGCTGGAACCCGCCCCCGTACTACGCCTACGGGCTCGCCACCGACCTGGAGCTCCACGGGGCCCTGGCACGTCAGGAAGCCATCGACCTGGCCGAGGTCCTGGGCCCGTGGCGGGAGAAGTACCCGGACGTCGAGGTCACCGAGGAGTCCCTCTACGGCACCCCCGGCAGCCACCTCGTCGACGCCTCCCGCGAGGCCTCCCTGGTCGTCGTCGGCCGCCGTGTCCGCCGAGGCCCGCTCGGCGCCCACATCGGCTCCGTCACCCACAGCGTCCTGCACCACTCCACCGCCCCCGTCGCGGTCGTTCCCCACGACTGACCCACCCCTGAGGAGCAGAAACCATGAAGGCAGCGGTCGTACGAGCCTTCGGTGAACCCCTGGTCATCGAGGAGCGCCCCGACCCCGAGCCCGGCCCCGGCCAGGTGCGCATCCGCGTCGAGGCCTCCGGGCTGTGCCACACCGACATCCACGCCGCCCACGGCGACTGGCCCGTCAAGCCGAACCCGCCGTTCGTGCCCGGCCACGAGGGCGTCGGCCTGGTCGAGCAGCTCGGCGACGGTGTCACCCACCTGTCCGTCGGACAGCGGGTCGCCGTGCCGTGGCTGGGCAAGGCCTGCGGGCGGTGCGAGCACTGTCTGTCCGGCTGGGAGACGCTGTGCGAGCAGCAGGTCAACACCGGGTACGGCTGCGACGGCGGGTACGCCGAGAAGATGCTGGCCTGGGCCGACTTCGCGCAGCCCGTGCCGGACGGTGTGTCCGCTGTGGACGCCGCCCCGCTGACCTGCGCCGGCGTGACCACGTACAAGGCGCTCAAGGTCGCCGGCGTGCGTCCCTCGCAGCTCGTCGCGGTCTCCGGCGTCGGCGGGCTCGGCCATCTGGCCGTGCAGTACGCGAAGATCGCCGGAGCCACCGTCGCGGCGATCGACGTCACCGACGAGAAGCTCGAACTCGCCACCGAACTCGGCGCCGACCTCGTCATCGACGCCCGCAAGGACGACGTGGGCCAGGTCCTCAAGCAGCACGGCGGCGCCCACGCCGCGATCGCACTCGCGGTGAACGACGCTGCCTTCGAGGCCGCCAATTCGGGTCTGCGGCGCGGCGGGAAGCTCGTCATGGTGGCGCTCCCCGCCCACGGCACGGTCCGCGTGCCCATCTTCGACACCGTCCTGAACGGCACCTCGGTGATCGGCTCGATCGTCGGCACCCGCCAGGACCTCGCCGAGGTCTTCCAGCTGCACGCGGCCGGACAGACCAAGGTCATCTGCGAGACCCGCCCGCTGAGCTCCGTCAACGAGTCCATCGACGAGGTGCTGCGCGGCCAGGTCAAGGCCCGGATCGTCTTCGACCTCGGTACGGGACGGTGAGGGCGATGGACCGCCCGATCGTCGTCGGCGTCGACGGCTCCGAGCCCAGCCTGCGGGCCGTCGACTGGGCGGCCGACGAGGCCACCGTGCGTGGGCTGCCGCTGCGCCTGGTGTACGCCTCGCTGTGGGAGCGGTACGAGGGCAACAGCCTCGCCGACGACCTGGGCAAGCCGTCGGAGGAGGTCATGGCCGAGGACATCGTCGAGAGCGCCGCCCGCCGGGCACGTGCCCGCTGTCCCGACCTGAGCGTTTCCGTGGAGGTGCTGGCGGAGGAACCCGAGTACGCACTCGTGCGGGAGAGCCGAAGCGCCGCCCTGCTGGTGACGGGCACCCGTGGCCGCAGCGGCCTGGCCGAGGCGGTGCTGGGTTCCGTGAGCCTGACCGTGGCGGGGCACGCGCAGTGCCCGATGATCGTCGTGCGCGGCAACCACGACAACCAGGCCAAGCACGGGACGCACGGCCGCGTCGTCGTCGGTGTCGGCGAAGCAGGCAAGGCGTCCCCGGCGGTGGGCTTCGCCTTCGAGGAGGCGCGGCGACGCGGTGCGGCGGTGGATGCCGTACGGGCGTGGCGGTGCCCCGCACACGAGAGCACCGACCATCCGCTGCTGGCCGGGGAGCCCGCCCGGCTGCACGAGCAGCATGCGGTGGAAGCCCTGGACGCGGCGCTGCAGGACGCTCCCGAGGACATCGAGGCACACCGCCGTACGGTCGAGGGACGCGCCCGGACCGTGCTCGTGGACGCGTCCCGGGACGCCGACCTCGTCGTCGTCGGAGCCCGGCGCAGCCCGCGGCACTTCGGGCTCCAGCTGGGCCGGGTGGCGCACGGCGTGCTGCACCACTCCGCCTGCCCGGTAGCGATCGTGCCCGACCCGCAATGAGGGCGATGAGCGGCTGCTCAGAGACGCGCCGCGTGATCGGGGACGTAGGTCTGCAGATCGCGCGGCGGGCGCTCGTAGCCGGTCGCCGCCGGACGCTCGGGCAGCTCCAGCACCGGCGGCGGCACCTCGCGGTACGGCACGGAGTCCAGCAGGTGGGCGATCATGTTCAGCCGCGCCCGGTGCTTGTCGTCGCTCTCCACGACGTACCACGGCGCCTCCGAGATGTCGGTGTGCACCAGCATCTCGTCCTTGGCCCGGGAGTACGCCTCCCAGCGGGTGATCGACTCCAGGTCCATCGGCGACAGCTTCCAGCGCCGCAGGGGATCCTCCAGACGGCGCCGGAACCGCTCCTGCTGCTCGGTGTCGCTCACCGAGAACCAGTACTTGCGCAGCACGATCCCCGCCTCGACCAGCATCCGCTCGAAGATCGGGCACTGGCGGAGGAAGAGCTGGTACTCCTGCCTCGTACAGAAACCCATCACGTGCTCGACGCCGGCCCGGTTGTACCAGGACCGGTCGAACAGCACGATCTCCCCGGCGGCCGGCAGATGCTCCACGTACCGCTGGAAGTACCACTGCGTGCGCTCGCGCTCGGTCGGCTTGGGCAGCGCCGCGATCCGGGCGACACGCGGGTTGAGGTGTTCGGCGACCCGCTTGATCGTGCCGCCCTTGCCGGCCGCGTCCCGCCCCTCGAACACGACGACCACCCGGGCGCCCTCCGCCCGCACCCACTCCTGCAGCTTCACCAACTCCGTCTGCAGGCGCAGCAGTTCCTTCTCGTACACCTTGCGCGGCAGCCTCACCGCATCCTTGCCGGCCATGCCGCCTCCACCACCCGATGACCTACTACGGAGCCATCCCATGTCCAAGGTCGAACACCAGGACGCCACCGTACTTTCCGACGACGAACTGCGCACCCTGGACGCCCACTGGCGGGCCGCCAACTACCTGACCGCGGGCCAGATCTACCTGATGTCCAACCCCCTGCTGACCGAGCCGTTGAGGCCGGAGCACATCAAGCCCCGGCTGCTGGGCCACTGGGGCACCTCGCCCGGACTGAACCTCGTGTACACCCACCTCAACCGCGTGATCAAGGCGCGTGGCCTGGACGCCCTGTGCGTGTGGGGCCCCGGGCACGGCGGCCCCTCCGTCCTCGCCAACTCCTGGCTGGAGGGCAGCTACAGCGAGACCTACCCCAACGTGCCGCGGGACGCGCAGGGGATGGAGCGACTCTTCCGGCAGTTCTCCTTCCCCGGCGGGGTGCCCAGCCATGTGGCGCCGGAGACGCCGGGGTCGATTCACGAGGGCGGTGAGCTCGGGTACTCGCTCTCGCACGCGTACGGCGCCGCCTTCGACAACCCGGACCTCGTGGTCGCCTGTGTGATCGGCGACGGCGAGGCGGAGACCGGCCCGCTGGCGGCCTCCTGGCACGCGAACAAGTTCCTCGACCCCGTACACGACGGCGCGGTCCTGCCGATCCTCCACCTCAACGGCTACAAGATCTCCAACCCGACCGTGCTGGCCCGCCTCCCGGAGCACGAACTCGACGCGCTGCTGCGGGGATACGGCCACGAGCCGATCCACGTGAGCGGGGACGACCCGCTCACGGTGCACCGGGCGATGGCCCGGGCACTCGACCGGGCGCTGGACCGCATCGCGGTGATGCAGCGCTCGGCCCGCGAGGACGGCGTCCCCGAGCGGGTGCACTGGCCGGTGATCGTGCTCAGGACCCCGAAGGGCTGGACCGGCCCCGCCGAGGTCGACGGTCTGCCGGTCGAGGGGACCTGGCGGGCGCATCAGGTGCCGCTGGCCGCCGTACGCGAGAACCCGGAGCACTTGCGGCAGTTGGAGACGTGGCTGCGCTCGTACCGGCCCGAGGAGCTGTTCCGCCCGGACGGCCGCCCGGTCGCCGACGTCCTCGCCTGCGTTCCCGACGGCGCCCACCGTCTGGGTGCCACCCCGCACGCCAACGGGGGCCTCCTCGTCCATGATCTGCCCATCCGCTCCCTGGACGACTTCGCCGTGCCGGTCGACAAGCCCGGCACGACGCTGCACGAGCCGACCCGGGTCCTCGGTGACCTGCTGGAGCAGGTCATGCTGGACACCCACTCCAGCCGGAACTTCCGGCTCGTCGGCCCGGACGAGACCGCCTCCAACCGTCTCCAGGCCGTCCTCGACGCGAGCGGCAAGGCCTGGCAGGCCGAGCACCTGCCGGTCGACGAACACCTCGACCGGCACGGCCGGGTGCTGGAGATCCTCTCGGAACACACCTGCCAGGGCTGGCTGGAGGGCTACCTCCTCACCGGCCGGCACGGACTGTTCTCGTGCTACGAAGCCTTCGTGCACATCGTCGACTCCATGGTCAACCAGCACATCAAGTGGCTGAAGACATCCAGGGAGCTGCCCTGGCGTGCCCCCATCGCCTCCCTCAACTACCTGCTCACCTCGCACGTCTGGCGTCAGGACCACAACGGCTTCTCCCACCAGGACCCCGGCTTCGTCGACCATGTCCTCAACAAGAGCCCCGAGGTCGTCCGGGTCTATCTGCCGCCGGACGCCAACACCCTGCTCTCCGTGGCCGACCACGCCCTGCGCAGCCGCGACTACGTCAACGTGATCGTGGCCGGCAAGCAGCCCTGCTTCGACTGGCTGTCCATGGAGCAGGCACGCGCCCACTGCGCGCGCGGCGCCGGCATCTGGGAGTGGGCCGGCACCGACAACGGCGGCGAACCCGACGTCGTCCTGGCCTGCGCCGGCGATGTGCCCACCCAGGAGGTCCTGGCCGCCGCCCAGCTGCTGCGCCGCAACCTGCCCGAGCTCGCCGTACGCGTGGTCAACGTCGTCGACATGACCCGGCTGATGCCGCGCGAGGAACACCCGCACGGCATGAGCGACTTCGAGTACGACGGCCTGTTCACCGCCGACAAACCGGTGATCTTCGCCTACCACGGCTACCCGTGGCTCATCCACCGCCTCGCCTACCGCCGCACCGGCCACCAGAACCTGCACGTGCGCGGCTACAAGGAGTCCGGCTCCACGACCACCCCCTTCGACATGGTCGTCCGCAACGACCTCGACCGCTACCGCCTCGTCATGGACGTGATCGACCGCGTCCCCGGCCTCGCCGTGCGCGCCGCCGCCGTTCGCCAGCAGATGGCCGACGCCCGCACCCGCCACCAGAGGTGGATCCGCGAACACGGCACCGATCTGCCCGAGGTCGCGGACTGGACCTGGAACGCGTGAACACCTCTGCCTGCGAGAGGAGTGCCGCACCTGAAGGGCGGTGCCCGGAATCGACCGCGGTGTCATGACCACCATCCACGGCCGGCATCGTCCCGACCAGCACGGGAGCCACCCGTGCCGTGAGGCTCGTGGTGCCGGAGCCGGCGGAGAACGTTGGGCCGACCGGCCCCGGGTCCACCCCGGACAGCCCATGGGGCCGCTCGCCGATCCGCTGGATGCTCGAAGTGACGTAAGAGGCCTGGAGGAGATCTCCCGATGGCCGACGACGTGCTCAGCCGACCCCGTCGATCCCGAGCCGGAGGGAACAGCCATGAAGCACAACAAGGTTGGCTCCGTGATGACCAGTGACGTCGTCCGAGCCGGGTACGACACCCCGTTCAAGGAGGTGGCGCAGCTGCTCGCCGACCACCGGATCAGCGGACTGCCCGTGGTCGACGAGGACGACAAGGTGATCGGCGTCATCTCCGAGACGGACCTCGTGGTGCGCCAGGCGGCGACCCCCGACCCGTACGAACACCCGCGCCGTCGGCCGCTCGCCGCGCTGACGCGCAGCGCCCGGCGGCAGGCCGCGAAGGCGGGGGCCCGCACCGCCGGTCAGCTGATGACCGAACCGCCGGTCACCGTGCACGCCGACGACACCATCGTCGAGGCCGCACGGACCATGGCCCAGCGGCACATCGAGCGGCTGCCGGTCCTCGACGAGGCGGACCGGCTGGTCGGCATCGTCACCCGTCGGGACCTGCTCCAGGTCTTCCTGCGGCCCGACGCGGAGATCCGTGAACTGGTCGTCCAGGACGTGCTCGTGCGCGCCCTGTGGCTGCCCCCGCACAGTGTCGAGGTCTCGGTGACGGAGGGCGTCGTCACCCTCACCGGCCAGATGGAGCGCAAGAGCGAGACGGAGATCGCCGTCTCGATGACCCGCCAGATCGACGGTGTGGTCGCCGTGGTCGACCAGCTCACCTACCGGCTGGACGACGCACGGCTGCGGCCCGACGACCAGGCGCTGCACGGCGTGGCCGACGACTGGCTGCGCCGGCTCTGAGAGGAGGTGGACCGCCATGACCAGCAAGGTGTTGGTGGCCTACGGAACGACGAACGGATCGACCGCGCAGATAGCCGAAGCCATCGCCGAGGTGCTGCGCAAGGCCGGACTGACGGTGGATGCGGTGCCCGCCCGGTCGGTGGCGAGCGCGTCCTCGTACGACGCGGTCGTGGTCGGCGGCGGTCTGTACGCCGGCCGCTGGCACAAGGACGCCCGCCGCTTCGTCCGACGGCACGCCCGGACCCTCGCCGAACGCCCACTCTGGCTCTTCAGCAGCGGACCGCTCGACGCCTCGGCCTCCGAGCGGGACATCCCGCCCGTGACCGACGTGAAGAAGGCCATGAAACGGCTGGACGCCCGGGAACACATCACCTTCGGCGGGTGCCTGGAGGAAGGCGCGAAGGGATGGGTGGCCCGCATGATCGTGCGCTCCGGGAAGGCCGGGGACTTCCGGGACTTCGCTCAGATCGAGGCGTGGGCGGGGCGAGTCGCCGATGACCTGGCGGGTGGTGCGTAGGCGTCCTGGAGCCAACCGGGTCACAGCCGCGCCGCCGGACGGTGCGGAAGGGCCGAACGGTCCCGGGATGGGCGGGCCCGGTGGCCCCGGACGGCGCCGCATGGCCGCCGTGCGTGACGACCCCGCCCGGTCGGGGGAAGTGGCCCGAACGGCCCAAGCGGCTCGCGCCCACACGGACCAGGCTGGACGTGCGGGGCACAACCGGCACGCGGGCGCCGCCAGGGCCGTCCTGGCGACCGAGTCCTCGCCGCCGGACCCCGGCTCCGCAACCGATCGAGCGGGGTGAGGAGCGTCATGAAAGGCTTCGTGTTCCACGGCGCCGGACAGTCCGCCTGGCAAGAGGTACCGGACCCGGCCGTCAAGGATCCCACCGACGCGATCGTACGCGTCGGGGCCGTCACCATCTGCGGCACCGACCTGCACATCCTCAAGGGCGACGTCCCCGAGGTGCGCCCCGGCACCGTGCTGGGGCACGAGGCGGTCGGCGAGATCGTCGAGGTCGGCAGCGACGTCCGCACCGTGCGGCCGGGAGACCGGGTCCTGGTCTCCTGCATCAGCGCGTGCGGGCGGTGCGCCTACTGCCGCCAGGGAATGTACGGCCAGTGCCGGGGCGGCGGAGGCTGGATCCTCGGCCACCTGATCGACGGCACCCAGGCCGAGTACGTCCGCGTCCCCTACGCCGACCTGTCCGTGCACCCCCTGCCCACCGCCATGGACGGCAAGGACGCCGTGCTGCTGGCCGATATCTTCCCGACCTCGTACGAAGTCGGCGTGCTCAACGGACACGTGCGTCCCGGAGACACCGTCGTCGTGGTCGGAGCCGGCCCGATCGGACTGGCGGCGATCGCCACGGCCCAGCTGTTCTCCCCCGAACGGATCGTCGCCGTGGACCTGGCCGCCGCCCGGCTGGAGGCCGCCCGGAAGCTCGGCGCCGACGCGGTGGCCGACGCCCGGGAGACTCCGGAGCAGCTGGTCGCCGACCTGACCGACGGGCTCGGCGCGGACGTCGTCATCGAGGCCGTGGGCGTTCCGGAGAGCTTCGAACTGTGCACCCGCATGGTCCGGCCCGGCGGGCACGTCGCCAACGTCGGCGTGCACGGCGCACCGGCGACCCTGCACCTCGAGGACCTGTGGATCAAGAACGTCACCATCACCACCGGGCTGGTCGACACCTACTCCACCCCCACTCTGCTGCGGATGGCCGCCGCCGGCCGGCTGCCCTCCACGCAGCTGGTCACCCACACCTTCCCGCTCGACCAGATGGAAGAGGCGTACGACGTCTTCGCCCGCGCGGGCGACACCGGCGCCCTCAAGGTCGTACTCGGCGAGGAGCAGCACCAGACCGTCGCCGTGCGCACGGTCTGACGAAGGGACGTGACGACCATGCCCGACCGGACACGGACCGATGCCGACACAGCGGCGGAACGCCCTCTGGGCGACCTGGGACGCCGCCTCGCCGCTCGGCGCGCTCATCTGGGCCTGGCCCGAGAGGAGATCGCCACCCGGGCGGGCATGGCGCCCAGCTACCTGAAGCACCTGGAGGAGCATCCCGGTGCCGCACCGAACAGGGGCACGCTCCTGAGTCTGGCCGCGGTCCTGGACACCACGGTGTCGGAGCTCACCGGCGGAGCCGATGAGCTGCCGCCCGGGCTCGAACAGGCCGCCCGCAGTCCCGAGTTCACCGAGCTGAGCAGGGACGAGTGCTGGTCCCTGCTCGGCAGGCACGGCGTGGGGAGAATCGCGGTGCCCACCGCCGAGGGGCCGGCCATTGTGCCGGTCAACTACAGCGTCGTCGACGCCACGATCGTCTTCCGGACGGCCTCCGGTACGACACCGTCGTTGGCGTCCGGTCATCAGGTGGCCTTCGAGGTCGACCGCATCGACGATGCCTTCAGCACCGGCTGGAGTGTGCTCGTACGCGGCCCCGCACGAACCGTCACGGACCCCCACGAGACACGCCGGCTCGACGAACGGGCGTACAGCGCGCCGTGGGCGGGCGGCCACCGTGACCTTTGGGTGCGGGTGGAGCCGCACGAGGTCACGGGACGCCGGATCGCCGTATGACGACCCGGACACCCCAGGTCCGGCAGGAGCGGCACCGAGTGGATCGGTGCCGCTCCTGCGTTCACTGACTCCCGGGTCGAGCGCTGTCGGTTCGACTCACTGCGGCCTCACCGGCTGTCGCTGCCCCCGCCCTCGGGCAGGGCCGCCCGGCCCGCCTCCAGACGGGCCACCGGAACCCGGAACGGAGAGCAGGAGACGTAGTCAAGTCCCGCCGCGTGGAAGAAGTGGACGGAGTCGGGGTCACCGCCGTGTTCGCCGCACACGCCGATCTTCAGGTCGGGGCGCGTGGCACGGCCTTCCTCGACGGCGATACGCACCAGTCGGCCCACGCCGTCGCGGTCGATCGTCTCGAAGGGCGAGGCGAGGAAGACGCCCTTGTCGAGGTACGCGGAGAAGAAGGCCGCCTCGACGTCGTCGCGGGAGAAGCCCCAGGTGGTCTGGGTCAGGTCGTTCGTGCCGAAGGAGAAGAACTCCGCCTCCTCGGCGATCCGGCCGGCGGTGAGCGCGGCGCGGGGCAGCTCGATCATCGTGCCGACCGGGCAGCGCACGGGCACGCCGGACTCCTGCGACACCTCGGCGAGCACCCGCTCGACCTCCACGCGCTCGATCCGCAGCTCCTCGACGGCACCGACCAGCGGCACCATGATCTCCGCCCGCGGTGAGCCCCCGGCCCGGGTGCGGGCCACGACGGCTTCGGCGACGGCCCGCACCTGCATGGCGACCAGGCCCGGAACGACCAGTCCGAGGCGCACACCCCGCAGGCCGAGCATCGGGTTCTCCTCGTGCATGCGGTTCACCGCTTCGAGCAACTCGACCTCGTGCGCGTCCGGTTGCTCACCGCGGGCCTCCGCGGCGGCGATGCGCACGGCGAGTCGGGTACGGTCGGGCAGGAACTCGTGCAGCGGCGGGTCCAGCAGGCGGATCGTGACGGGCAGGCCGTCCATCGCCTCCAGGATGCCGACGAAGTCCTGTCGTTGAAGCGGCAGAAGAGCCGCCAGCGCCTGCTCGCGCTCGGCTTCCGTGCGGGCCAGGATCATGTCCTCGACCAGCTTGCGCCGCTCGCCGAGGAACATGTGCTCGGTGCGGCACAGTCCGATGCCCTGCGCACCGAACCGGCGGGCACGCGCCGCGTCCTCGGGGGTGTCGGCATTGGCCCGCACCTCCAACCGCCGTACGGAGTCGGCCTGTTCGAGGGCGTCGGCCACCGCGGCCACGACGCCGCCGGACTGCTCACCGGTCTCCAGGTACCGCATCGCCTCGGAGGCGACCAGCGGTGCCGCACCCGCGTACACGGCGCCTGCGGAGCCGTCCACCGAGATGACCGTGCCTTCGTCGACGACCGTCCCGTCGGCGGCGGTGAAGCGCCGGGCCTCGGTGTCCACGGTGAGTTCCTCGGCGCCGCACACGCACACCTTGCCCATGCCCCGGGCGACCACGGCAGCGTGGCTCGTCTTTCCGCCCCGGCTGGTCAGCACCGCCTCGGCGGCGACCATGCCGGGCAGGTCGTCGGGGGTGGTCTCCTGGCGGACGAGTACGACCTTCTCGCCGGCCGCGGCACGCCGTACGGCCTCGGCGGAGTCGAACACCGCCGCGCCGACTGCCGCGCCCGGAGAGGCCGGGAGGCCGTGAGCGAGCGCCTCGCCGGTGGCGTCGGCGTCGAAGCGCGGGAACATCAGCCGGGCCAGGCCGTCCCCGCTGACCCGGGCCAGCGCCTCCTCGGCCGTGATCTGCCCTTCCTCCACCAGCTCGGCGGCGATGGCGAAGGCGGCCTCGGCGGTGCGCTTGCCCACCCTGGTCTGCAGCATCCACAGCGTGCCGCGCTCGATGGTGAACTCGATGTCGCACAGGTCGCGGTAGTGCCTCTCCAGGCTCTCCATGTGGTCACGCAGCCGCCGGTAGGAGTCCGGGTCCAGTTGCTCCAGCTCGGCCAGCGGCACGGTGTTGCGGATACCCGCGACGACGTCCTCGCCCTGGGCGTTGGGCAGGTAGTCGCCGTACAGGCCGGGCCGGCCGGTGGCCGGGTCGCGGGTGAAGGCGACGCCGCTGCCGGAGTCGGGGCCGAGATTGCCGTACACCATGCGCTGCACGGTGACCGCCGTACCCAGGTCGTCGGGGATGTGTTCCCGGTGGCGGTACAGGCGGGCGCGCTCGCCGTTCCAGGACCGGAACACGGCGAGGATCGCCAGGCTCAGCTGCTCGGCGGGCGCCTGGGGGAATGCCCGGCCCGTCTCGTCGAGGATCAGCCGCTTGTACGTCTCCACCAGGCCGGCGAGGTCGTTCGCGTCCAGATGCAGGTCGTCGGGGGCTTCGCGGGCCTCCTTGAGCAGGTTCATGGCTTCGTCGAACCGGGCGCCGTCGACACCCATGACCGTGCTGCCGAACATCTGGACGAGTCGGCGGTAGGAGTCCCAGGCGAAGCGATCACTGCCGGAGGTCTTGGCGAGACCCAGGACGGACTCGTCGTTCAGGCCGATGTCCAGGACGGTCTCCATCATGCCGGGCATGGAGAATCGCGCCCCGGACCGGACGGACACCAGCAGCGGATCGTCCGGCTGTCCGAGCCGGCGTCCGGCGGAGTCCTCCAGCGCGGACAGGTGCCGGGCGACCTCGGCCGACATGCCCTCCGGCTCGGCACCGGTCGCGAAGAAGGCCCGGCAGGCGTCCGTGGTCACGGTGAAGCCGGGCGGGACCGGTAGGCCCAGCCGGGTCATCTCGGCCAGGTTCGCGCCCTTGCCTCCCAGCAGATCCGCCATCTCCCGGCGGCCCTCGCTGAAGTCGTACACGTAACGGCCCATCACACTACGCTCCTCGGCTCGGCAGGCTCTTCGATCACGACGCAGGCCCAGCGTCGAACGGTGCCGGGCGAACCGGCAGGTGCTGTCCGTCCTCGCCGTGGGGCCGAACGGCCCCAGGGCCACGTCGGCGGGGGGCGAGCCGAGCATCCATGGGGCGTCCCCGCACGGCAGAGGCGACCGCCGGACCTTCGGCCGCCGTGCCCGGAACCCGTGACGTCACCCGCCGTGGGCCACTGACGAAGACATCGCTGATGACGGACTCCGTGAGAGCGCGAGCGGGCCGGCCGGCACGTCCCGAGCCGTGCGGGTGGGTCGACTGCGGGATCACCGCCGACCGCCGACGGCATGGGCCGAACGTCCCCCGGCAGTGGCCCGTCCTCCCCTCGCACCGCCTGCCGACGCATGCGACGGTGAGGGAAGAACCCTGGTTGTCCTGCGGGGCGGCCCGGCGGAAGGCGGTGAGGGCGATGACACTCCCCCTGGTCGTGGGCGTCGACGGATCGGACGCGAGCCTGACGGCCGTCGACTGGGCGGTGGACGAAGCCGCCCGCCACGGTCTGCCGCTGCGGTTGGTGTACGCGTCTCTCTGGGAGCGGTACGAGGGGGCCGTCCCGTCGAGCGGACAGGAACGCCCCTCCGGGCGCGTACTGGCCGAGCACATCGTCGCCTCGGCGGCGGAGCGTGCCGCACGGCGTGACCCGGATGCGAAGGTGTTCACCGACGTCGTTCCCGCCGAAGCGGCCGACGCCCTGCTGCATGCGGGCAACAACGCCTTCGCCCTGGTGACGGGAGCACGAGGCCGCGGTGAGCTGCAGGGCCTGCTGCTCGGGTCGGTCGGCCTGGCCGTGGCGGCCCGCGCGCACTGCCCGGTGATCGTGGTCAGGGGCGACACGGCAGGCGTGGCCGGCGCGCACGAGCGGATCCTGCTCGGCGCGGGAGATCCGGCCACCGGCGGTGAGGCCGTACGCTTCGCCTTCCGCGAGGCCGGGGCACGCGGATGTGCCCTGGACGTCGTACGCGCCTGGCGCTGCCCCGCGCACGAAGACGCGGACTCCCTGCACCGGCACGAGGAACAGGCCTCGGCCCAACTCGACGAACTGCTGCGCGATGCCATGGCCGAGCACCCGGGTGTCCGGGTGCGCCGTGCCACGGCCGAGGGGTCGGCCCGCACCATCCTCGTCAACCGTTCAGCCGCCGCCGACCTCGTGATCATCGGGGCGCGTCGCAGGCAGGGCCACGTCGGCCTGCAACTCGGCCGGGTCAGCCACACCCTGCTGCACCACGCGCACTGCCCGGTGGCAGTCGTCCCCCAGCTGGTGTGAACGTCGTCCCCGGCCCCTCGTACACGACCTCGCGGAGCTGCTCAAGGAGGGGGGATGTCGGTGACGTCCTGGATATGGGAGTACGACGGCTACGAACCTGCCGCCGAGCGTCTGAGGGAGTCGCTGTGCGCCCTGGGGAACGGGTATCTCACCACCCGCGGGGCGTTTCCGGAATGCGGGGCGGACGAGATCCACTACCCGGGCACCTACGCGGCCGGCTGCTACGACCGCCTCACCTCGGAGGTGGCCGGGCGCCGGGTCGAGAACGAGGACATGGTCAATCTGCCGAACTGGCTGCCGCTGCGCTTCCGGCTCGCCGGCGGGGAGTGGCTCACGCCGGACACGGCGACCGTGCTCGATCACCGGCTCGTCCTGCATCTGTCGTGCGGGTCGCTGGAACGCCGAACCCGGTATCGGCTCGGGGCCGGGCAGGTGTTGTCGGTGCGGCAGCAGCGGCTGGTGCACATGGCCGACCCCCATCTGGCCGCCCTGCGCACCGAGTTCACCGCCGAGGGCTGCACGGGAGAGCTGGACGTCGAGGCCGCGCTCGACGGGAGCGTCACCAACTCGGGCGTGGCTCGCTACCGGGACCTGGACGGCCGTCACCTGACCCACGTGCACACGGGCACCGCCGCCCCGGACACGGTGTGGCTGCGTTGCCGTACCCGAAGCTCGGACATCCGGATCGCGCTGGCGGCGCGTCTGACCGCCGATGAGCCGGTGTCGGACGCGCACGAACCCTCGCGCGCCGTCCAGCGCACACGCCTGCGACTGGCCCCCGGCCGAACCGTCACGGTCGACAAGACCGTCGCCGTGCACACCTCGCGCGATCCCGCGATCAGTGACCCGCTCCGCGCCGCCGTCGACCGGGTGACCGCGGCACCGGGATTCGACGAGCTGCTGGAGGCGCATCTGACGGCGTGGGACCAGTTGTGGCGACGGGCCGACCTCGACGTCCCCGGAGAGGCCGGCCACATCCTGCGACTGCACCTGTTCCACGTCCTGCAGACCCTCTCCCCGCACACGGCGGACCTCGACGTCGGAGTCCCGGCCCGGGGACTGCACGGAGAGGCCTACCGCGGCCATGTCTTCTGGGACGAGCTGTTCGTCCTGCCGTACCTCGACCTGCACTTCCCCGAGGTGTCCCGCGCCCTGCTCCGCTACCGCCACCGCCGCCTGGACCAGGCCTGCGCCAGCGCACGCGCGATCGGCCGGCGCGGTGCCCTGTACCCGTGGCAGAGCGGCAGCGACGGCCACGAAGAGACGCAGGAACTGCATCTCAACCCGCGTTCGGGGCGCTGGCTGCCGGACCACTCCCACCTCCAGCACCATGTCGGCTCGGCGATCGCGTACAACGTGTGGCGGTACTGCGAGGCCAGCGGCGACACCGAGTTCCTGCACACCAAGGGCGCCGAGATGCTGCTGCAGATCGCCCGCTTCTGGGCGGACTCGGCCACCTGGGACGAACACCTCGGGCGCCATCGCATCCGAGGCGTGGTCGGCCCCGACGAGTACCACGACGCCTATCCCGACGCGAAGGAGCCCGGCCTCGACGACAACGCGTACACCAACGTCACCGCCGCCTGGGTGCTCACCCGCACGCTGGAACTCCTGCGGGCCCTGCCCGAGCCCCGACGGCGCGAACTCGTCGAGTGCACCGGGCTGGACGCCGGTGAGATCGAAGAGTGGGAGGACGTGTCCCGCACCCTGCACGTGCCCTTCCACAGCGGGGTCATCAGCCAGTTCGAGGGCTACGGCGACCTCGCCGAACTCGACTGGGACGGCTACCGGAGGCGGTACCACGACATCCGCCGACTGGACCGGATCCTGGAGGCGGAGAACGACACGGTCAACCGCTACCAGGCATCGAAACAGGCCGATGTGCTGATGCTCGGCTACCTCTTCTCACCGGCCGAACTGCAGGAAGTCTTCGAGCGATTGGGCTACCGCCTCGACGAGGACACCTGGCACCGTACGGTCGACCACTACCTGCGCCGCACCAGCCACGGCTCCACCCTCAGCGGCCTGGTCCACGGCTGGGTCCTGGCCCGTGCACGGCGCGCGGAGGCCTGGACGTACTGCCAGGAGGCGCTGCGCGGCGACATCGCGGATCTACAGGGCGGCACCACCGCGGAGGGCATCCATCTGGGCGCCATGGCCGGCACGCTCGACCTCGTTCAGCGGGGACTGACCGGACTGGAGACCCGCGCCGACGCCCTGTGGCTCGACCCCGTGCCGCTGCCGGAACTGTCGTCGTACGGCTTCTCCCTGCGTTACCGGGGGCATTGGGGCGTACGACTGCGTCTGGAGCGTGAGCGGCTGGACATCGAGGTCCCGGCGTCCGACCGCGCCCCGATCGACATCCGGCTGCCGGACCGCGCGGTGTCCGTGCAACCCGGAGAGACATGCCGACTCATTCTCTCGGACTGACGGGACCGTGGTGAGGGCCTTTCCGGTCGGGGCGGGCGCGTGCCCCGATCCTCGTGGGGCGGGGCCGGACGCCGGGTCCGAGGGGACCGTCCGGCCCTGTCGGGGCGTCAGGTCGCGGGGCGACTCTGAGTCCGGGAAGCAGGACCGTCCTGAGGCTGCGTGAGGGAAAAGGAGGGCCGTCATGAGCGGTCCGGTCGTGGTGGGAGTCGATGGCTCGCAGTCGAGCATGGCCGCCGTGGAAACCGCGGCGCGGGAGGCGGACCGGCTCGGGGTGGAGCTCCGGCTGGCGCACGCCCTGGTCTGGCCGTCGGCCCATGTGCCGCCCGGCGTGCCACCGTGGGATCGCGGCGGCGCCGGCGTGCGTGGCGTCGTCAACGGCGCGCTGGCCGAGGCCGAGTCCCGGGCCCACCGCGCGGCACCCTCCGTGCACGTCACGCAGGACGTCCTCATGGGCGAACCCGTGAGGGTGCTGGCGACCGAGTCCCGTGAGGCCGCCCTGACCGTCGTCGGCAGCCGTCCGCCCGGCCGGCGTGGCGGCTCGGTCGCCGGGCAGCTGGTGGCTCATGGAAGTTCACCACTGCTGGTGGTGCGGGGCAGGCCGGACCCGGCCGGTCCTGTCGTGCTGGTCGGGAGCCACACGCCGAAGGTGCGGGCGGCGGCGGAGTTCGCCTTCGCCGAGGCGTCCCGGCGTGGTGCGGACCTGCTGGTGCTGGACGGGACGAAGCCGGGCGACGCCTTGCCGCATCACGAACTCGCGGATGCTCTGCCTTCGTTGAGGGAGAAGTATCCGGACGTCGTCGTGCACCATGCCCACGTCCGCCGAGGTATCCGTCGAGCGCTCGTCGAGGCGAGCACCACCGCTCAGCTCATGGTGGTCGGAGCGGAGGGCAGGGGCGGTCTTGCGGACGGGCTGGGGAGCCCGGTCAGCCGGGTGGCGCTGAACCACTCGGACTGCCCGGTCGTCGTGATACGCGCGGAAGGACGGTAGCCGCGTCTGGAGGACGAACCGCACCACACTGGAGCTGAGCGGCCCGGCCCCCGGCAGGTGCTGGAGAAGGGCCTCCCACCGGACCTCCGCCCTCGCGCCTTCGGCCAGGCGGTGTCGACCGCGGTGGGCCCGTCGCGGTGCCGGGAGCTCCACCCCTGGGTGGGAAATGCACAGCCGGGGGTGGGCTCTGGCTCTACCCGTGGGTGGGCCTGCGGTTCAGCCCGTGGGTGGTGGTGGCCGGCTCCCCTCGCGGCGCACGCTTGAGGCATGGACTCGCCACTGCACTCCGCTCTCGTCGCGCTCATCGCCGGATGCGTCTTCGTGTTCGTCGCGGCGTGGCTCGTCGGCGCCGTCCACTTCGGCCTGAAGAGAGGGTCCGGGGCGGCAGGCCTGGCGAGCGACCTGCGCCGGACCCTGCCCCGCCGGGTACTGCTGATCGCCGGTTCGTATCTGTTCGTGCTGCTGGTCCGGCACACCCCGGACTCCTGGTGGCACGACCTGGCCTTCTGGCAGCCTGAACTCGCGCTCCTGGGCGCCCTGCTCGCCGTCGCCTCCACCGTCTGGCTGCTGTGGGCGCGCTGGGTGCTGGGCACCATGTGGGCCAGCATCCCGATGGTCCGGGACCACCATGAGCTGCGCACCGACGGCCCGTACCGGATAGTCCGCCACCCCATCTACACCGGTCTCCTCGGACTGGTCACCGGTGCCATGCTCGCCTGCGGCTTCGGGGTCTGGGTCGTGATCCTCGCCGTCGCCGTCCCCTGGCTGCTGCGCCGGGTCCGGGTGGAGGACGGCATGATGGCCGACCGTTTCGGGGCCTCCTTCGAGGCCTACCGCTCCCGTGTCCCGGCCCTCATACCTTCGATACGCCCGGCCTGGAGCGGCCTGCGCCGCGCCGACGGCCACCGCTAGGGCGTCCAGGTCCCCGCCGATTCCGACGGCCTCGTTCCTGAAGCACCGGCCGGCGAAGCACGTGTCCCGACGGGCCCCTGTGTCGGCAGGACGCTGATCGGAAGCGTCGCGGCGAGCGGCCCGGTGCGGGCCTCCTCGATTCCGTCGGCGTTCTTCGTCTTCGTTTGCAACAGCAGCTCCTCATAGCGGCCCAGTGCGAGCACCACGCCGAGCATGAGGAGCGGGATGAACACGGCGAGCAGTGCCATGGCCGTTCCCTCCCGGGGATGGGAGTGGGGGGCCCGTGGCGAGTTTCCCGCCCTTCGCTGTGCAAACCCCGTGTCGGCCTCCGGTCTACGGGTACGCGGTCACGACCCCCGAAGATCTGGAGGGAGTCATGCAGCGAGGCAGTGACCGGCTGAGCGTCCATCGAGACGAGGAGATGAAGCACGAACTCCAGGGTCTGCTCCGGTCCGGGCACCCCACGCGGACCGAGGAGTGGCACGACCCGGAACCCACCGCCGAGGACGACCCCGAGGTCGCCGGCGGCCCGATCACCCCGGGACGCCCGGCGGCGTCCCTGGCGGCGGTACGCACGGAACTGGCCCGCTATCTGAGCCGCCACGCGTTCCCCGCGGGCCCCCGCGAACTCACCCGAACCCTGCGCCGGGCCTACGCCCCCGACACCCTGGTGGAACCGGTGGAACGCCTGCCACGCGCAGCGCGCTACACCACCATCCAGGGTCTGGCAGAGGCCCTTGTGGGGGCCGGGCGGGGGCAGCAGGGGTAGGCAGCGAGTGGTGGGCGCCGACCCAAGAGGGCGCGTGGCAGGCGTCGGCCCGGCAACCCGCGGGGCGGGCGCCAGACCCCGAGCCGGCGGGACGCGACGCCGCCGGCTCGGCGCTCGGTCCCACGAGGGCCGAAGAGCTGCGCCCAACCCTTCGAGCCGCGGGCCGCCGCCTCGCCACCCCGGCCGCCCGCCTTGCCGCCCCCGGCCGCAGGCCCGCCGGGACGGCCAACTGCTCGCCCGCCCTGACCCAGCGGTCGCGAGCCACCGCGCGACCGTGCGGCAAGCCTCGGAGCGGAGCGAACTGGCGTGTCACGAAAGGACGTTGATGCATCATGCGGATCGCATTCCTGACCGCACCCGAGGGCGTCGAGCAGATCGAACTGACCGATCCGTGGCAGGCCGCGAAGGACGCCGGCCACGAGCCCGTGCTGGTGTCCACGGAGTCCGGTGAGATCCAGGCCTTCGACCACCTGGACAAGGCGGGCACGTTTCCCGTGGACGAGGTCGTCGGCGAGACCTCCGCGAACTCCTTCGGCGGGCTGGTCCTGCCGGGCGGGGTGGCCAACCCGGACTTCCTCCGTACGGACGAGAGCGCCGTGGCTTTCGTGCGGGACTTCTTCGAGCAGGGCCGCCCGGTCGCGGCGATCTGCCACGCCCCGTGGACGCTGGTCGAGGCGGACGTCGTCCGTGGCCGGACGCTGACGTCCTGGCCGAGCCTGGAGACCGACATCCGCAACGCGGGCGGCACCTGGGTCGACGAGCAGGTCAAGATCTGCGATCACGGCGGCAACAAACTGATCACCAGCCGCAAACCGGACGATCTCAAGGCGTTCTGCGACGCGTTCCTGCACGTGTTCGCCGAGGGGGCCGGCGGATGACCTGCCCCGCCGACGACTCGTCGGCCGACGCGAGCGCGGGCCGGCGCTTCGACCACGAGCGGATCCCGGAGCGGGAGCTCGGCGTCCAACTGGTCCCCCACTCCCTCGGCGGAGGCCGTACGAAGGTTCATATCCGCGACAGCGGCGTCCCGGGCACGGCGTCCCAGCCGCGGCGCTCAGGTGCGGGGAGTCACCGACTCCCCGCTTTGGCGCTCCCGGGCCCCCTCGCGGGTGCGGCCCGCGGCCACCATGCGCCGCGGGTTGCGGCGCAGGTACTCGCCCTCCAGCTGGGCCATGCGATCGTTGTGGGCCCGCAGCGCGTCGGTCGAGCCGTACAGCAGCGTGTCGTGGCGCGTGCGGTGGATCGTCTCCAGCTCCTTCATGAGCTGCTGGTCGTCCAGCTTGGTGGGGTCGACTCCGGCCATGGTGGTACCCCGCTCGTCGTGTTCGTCCCTGCGGTCCGGGTACCCGCCCGGGAAGCACTACCCGCACAGCGGCACCCGGGAGGGAACCATGGATCTCGCCTTTCTGCATCCACTTTACGAACATCACGGCCCCTGGGCCTCCGTGTACGTCGACACCTCCCGGCATACGGAGGACACGCCCCACGAGCGCCATCTGACGGCGGTGGCGCTGGCCCGGGACCTGGATCGGCAGGGCGCGGACGAGCCGACCTGCCGGGCCGTCCGCGAGGCCCTCGACGAGCTGCAGCACTCCTCCGAGCCGAACGGCCGGGCCCTGTTCGCCCGCGCCGGCGAGGTCGTCCTCGACCCGCCGCTGGCCCGGCCTCCGATGCGCGACAGCGCCCACTGGGCACCGCTCCCGCACACCGCGCCCCTGCTGGAGCTGGCCGGCGAGGACCCGCTCTGCGTGGTGGCGTACATCGACCGCAGGGGCGCGCGCTTCGAGCTGCGCAGCTCGATGGGCACGGAGGACGCCGGTTCGGTGACCGGGCGGCAGTGGCCGATGCACCGTACGCGCACGATCGACTGGTCCGAGCGGCACTTCCAGCTCGCGGTGGAGAACACCTGGGAGCACAACGCGGCCGAGACCGCCGACGCCCTTGCCGCCTGCCAGGAGGAGACCAGGGCCGACCTGCTGGTCCTGGTGGGTGACGACCGGGAGCGCCGGTCCGTGCACGACAAGCTGCCGGCGCGGCTGCGGGAGATCGCCGTGGAGGCCCCGCACGGCACCGGCAGCAGGCTCCTGGACGAGGACGTCGAGCGGAGCCGTGAGCAGCATGTACGGCAGCGGGCGGAGCGCGAGCTGGAACGCTTCCTCACGGCCCGCGAACCGGACGCGGAGGGGCATGCCGGCGCGGTCGAGGGCGTACCGGCCCTGGTCGAGGCGGCCCGCGAACACCGCATCGACGAACTCCTGATCCGCCCGGACGGCCCCGACGCCCACCGCGAGGTATGGATCGGCGAGGAGCCGAACCAGCTGGCGGTCCGCCGCACGGACCTCAAGATCCTCGGCGAACAGCACTCCTGGCCTGCCCGGGCGGACGACGCCCTGATCCGCTCGGCCGTGGCGACGGGAGCGGCGGCGCTGTCGGTGACCCCGGCTGCCGAGGCACGGGGGGACAGATACCGGCGGGGGGCCTGGGCGCACTCCTGCGGTGGACGGTAGGCACAACCAGCCCGTCCGGCGTTTGAGGAAGAGGCCCCTTCAGGGCCGGTCGGGGGTGGAGGCGCGGCGGGACCGGGCGGGAGACGACGGGGAGGCCGGACACGAGGCC